>NZ_JBEXTV010000040.1:0-77627 GCF_040628835.1 Streptomyces sp. NPDC006134
CACCCCCCAGGTCATCCGTTCGACAGGGGGCAACAGTCATGCCGGGCCCGGAGGCCAGCGGCCCTCTTGCAGGACCGCGGAAAACATAACGGGGGGGAACGCCGGTGCGGCGCCCCATCGGGCGGTCGCGGAACGCGCCGTTGACGTCCCCCTCCCGCCTTTACTCGCGGTAAACAAGTCCCCCCCAGGGGATTGACGGCCTTGCTGACGCGCAGTCTTATAAGACCAGTGAGTGACCGCGGGTAACACCACGCGATCCCCGACGCGATCCCGTACGACGAGGTGGGACAGCCATGACGACCCTGACGGAAGCCGAGGCGCTCGAAGGTCTGCGCGACGCGCTCGGCCTGCTCAAGGACCGCGAGCAGGTGGCCGAGCGGCTGCTCGACTCTTCCGCCAAGCACTCCTTCGACCCGGACAAGGAACTGGACTGGGACGCCCCCTTCGAGGAGGGCAAGTGGTTCTGGCCGCCGGAGCTGGTGTCGCTGTACGACACCCCGCTGTGGAAGCGGATGAGCGAGGAGCAGCGCATCCTGCTGTCCCAGCACGAGGCCGCGGCGCTCGCCTCGCTCGGCATCTGGTTCGAGCTGATCCTGATGCAGCTGCTGGTGCGGCACGTCTACGACAAGGCGGCGACGAGCGCGCACGTGCGGTACGCGCTGACCGAGATCGAGGACGAGTGCCGGCACTCGAAGATGTTCGCCCGCGTGATCACGCGCGGCGGGACGCCGTGGTACCCCGTCAGCCGCGTCCACCAGAACCTGGGGCGGCTGTTCAAGACCATCTCCACCACGCCCGGCTCCTTCACCGCCACGCTGCTCGGCGAGGAGATCCTGGACTGGATGCAGCGGCTGACCTTCCCCGACGAGCGGGTGCAGCCGCTGATCCGGGGCGTCACGCGGATCCACGTGGTGGAGGAGGCGCGGCACGTGCGGTACGCGCGTGAGGAGCTGCGCCGCCAGATGGTGACGGCCCCGAAGTGGTCGCGGGAGTTCACCCGCGTCACCTCCGGCGAGTTCGCCCGCGTCTTCTCGGTCGCCTTCATCAACCCCGAGGTGTACACGAACGTGGGACTCGACAAGCGGGAGGCCATGGCCCAGGTGAAGGCCAGCGCCCACCGCCGGGAGGTCATGCAGACCGGCGCGAAGCGGCTGACGGACTTCCTGGACGACATAGGCGTCCTGCGGGGCGTGGGGCGGCGGCTGTGGCGGTCCTCGGGACTGCTCGCGTAGGGGGCCGCCCCGGGGCACCGGTTACCCTGCGGGTCATGACCCCGCAGGCCCCCACCCCCGCCTACCGCAGGCTCAGTGTCGAGGAGCGCCGCAGTCAGCTCCTCGACGCCGCGCTCTCCCTCTTCGCCCACCGGCCGCCGGAGGAGGTCTCGCTGGACGACGTGGCGGAGCGGGCCGGGGTCTCGCGCCCCCTGGTGTACCGGTACTTCCCCGGCGGCAAGCAGCAGCTGTACGAGGCCGCCCTGCGCTCGGCCGCCGACGAGCTGCGGCTGTGCTTCGACGAGCCCCGCGAGGGGCCGCTGCTGGCCCGGCTCTCCCACGCCCTGGACCGCTACCTGGCCTTCGTCGGCCAGCACGACGCCGGTTTCAGCGCCCTGCTGCGCGGCGGCAGCGTCGCCGAGACCTCGCGGACGTCGGCGATCGTGGACGGCGTGCGCCGGGCCGCCGCCGAGCACATCCTGAGCCACCTGGGAGTCGCCGGCCCCGGCCCCCGGCTGCGGATGACGGTCCGCATGTGGATCACGGCAGTGGAGGCGGCCTCGCTGATCTGGCTGGACGAGGGCAAACAGCCGCCCGCCGAGGAGCTGCGGGACTGGCTGGTGGAGCAGTTCGCGGCGGTGCTGTCGGTCACCGCGCGGCGCGACCCGCAGACGGACGCGCTGGTGCAGGCCCTCGCGGCGGAGACCTGACCGTCCGGACGCCTGACCGCCCGGGGCCGGGCATCCGGGCGCCGGGCGCCCGACCGTCCGGGGCCGGGCATCCGACCACCCAAGCATCGGACGCCTGACCGCCCGGTGCCGGGCAGCCGACCACCCGGGCGCCGGGCAGTCGGCCGTCCGGTGCCGGGGAATGTCCGACACTGGTGCCGTGAAGAGCGAAGACACCCCCTTCGAGGGCGGGCCCATGGACGGGCGGGTGCTGCCCGTGCTGGTGGGGATGACCGGCCATCCGCCGAAGACCTACCGCATCCCCGTGCCGGACCCGGACGGCGGGCCGCCCACGGTGCTCGTCTACCGGCGGGTGCCGCGGGAGGAGGGCCGGCTCGGGTTCGCCCGCTGGAAGTACCGGTACGACCCCGAGGGGAAGCGGGGCTCCCGGCACCGGTGGCCCTGGTCGAAGCCGGACGCCACGCCGGGCGGCAAGCCGGAGGACACCGACGGGTGACCCCGTTGCGCCGAACCGCGCACACTCGGCGCGCGGGCGGCGCGTGACCGCCTGATGCTCGCGGTGCGGAGCGGACAGCCCGCTGCGCACCGGAGGTGATGAGGTGTCAGGAAAGCTTCTGCGTCTGGCCTGTACGGCGGCGGTGGCGGCCGGGATCGTCCTCGCACCCCCCGCGCCCGTGCCCGCCGCGGCCGATCCCCGGCCCGCGGAGCGGCCCGTCGCCGAGCTGCTGTCGGACCTTCAGCGACTGTACCGGGAGGCCGAGAAGGCCACCGAGGCTTACAACGCGACCGAGGAGAAGCTGAGGAGGCAGCGCGCCCGGGCCGAGCGGCTCGACGCCGAGCTGGTCCGGACCCGGCTGTCCCTGCGCGAGCGCCGCGAGGCGGCGGGGCTGCTGGCCCGCCGCCAGTACCAGAGCCGCAGCGACATCTCCCCCTACGTACGGCTGCTGCTCGCCCGCGACCCGCAGCACGCGCTCGACCAAGGGCAGGTGATCGGACAGCTCGCGCGGGAGCGGGCCGAGGCCGTGGCGCGGCTGACCGGCAGCGAGCGCAGGGCCGGTGACCTGGCCCGCCGGGCCCGCAAGGCCCTCGACGGCCGGCTGGCCCTCGCCGAGCAGCAGAAGAAGGAGCGGGACACGGTCCGCGCGCGGCTGCGGGAGGTCGAGAAGCTGCTCGCCTCGCTCAGCGCCCGGCAGCTGGCCGCGCTCGCCGAACTGGAGAGGAAGGGGATCGCGCGGGCGCAGGAGCAGTTCCTGGCGTCCGGGGCGCTCGGTGACGACGCCAAGCCGTCCGCGGCGGGGGAGAGCGCGGTGCGCTTCGCGGTGGAGCAGCTCGGCAAGCCGTACGCGTGGGGAGCGGAGGGACCGGGCGCCTACGACTGCTCGGGGCTGACGTCCGAGGCGTGGCGGCGGGCCGGGGCGGCGATCCCGCGGACCAGCCAGGAGCAGTGGGCTCGGCTGGAGCGGATCGGGCTCGGCGAGCTGCGCCCCGGCGACCTGGTCGTCTACTTCCCCGAGGCCACCCATGTGGCGCTGTACCTGGGCGACGGGATGGTGGTGCAGGCGCCGCGGCCCGGTGCCCGGGTCAAGGTGTCGCCGATCGCGGCCAACCCGGTCCTGGGCGCGGTCCGGCCCGACCCCGGCGGGGAGCCCGTGCGGCGGTACACGCCGCCGAGGCTCCCCGCCGGGGCGGCCCGGGGGTCCGACGAGGGGTACTCCTCCCCTCACGCGCCCGCGGCGCCGGAGACCTCCATCAGGTAGGACTCGGTCTTCCGCGGGTCGTAGAAGAAGTTCTCGAAGTCGGCCGGGTCGTTGAAACCGTTGGCGAAACGATCCGCTACCGGCTGGAGCCGGCCGGCGGCGCCGATCAGGTTCAGGACGTGCTCCGGCGGCGGGGCGAGCATGGTGTTCGTCCACTTGGTGACGTGCCGGGCCGTCTCCCAGTAGCGGTCGAAGGTCTGCTGCATCCACTCCTCGTCGAACGGCTTGTCGCCGTGGTCCAGGATGGAGGCGAGGTAGGAGGCGGCGCACTTGGACGCCGAGTTGGAGCCCTGGCCGGTGATCGGGTCGTTGGCCACGACCACGTCGGCGACGCCGAGGACCAGGCCGCCGCCGGGGAGGCGGCCGACCGGCTTGCGGACGGTGGGGGCGTAGCGGCCGGCGAGGGTGCCGCCGGCGTCGGTCAGTTCGACCTTGGTGGCCCGCGCGTACTCCCAGGGGACGTACCGCTCCATGAGCTCCAGGGTCAGGGAGAGGTGCTCCGCCGGGTCCTTGACGTCCTTGAAGACGTCGAGCGGGCCGCCGGGCACGCCCTCCCAGAACAGGATGTCGGCGCGGCCGGAGAGGGTGTGGGTCGGCATGATGAACAGCTCGCCGACGCCGGGGACGAGGTTGCAGCGGACCGCGTCGAAGTCCGGGTGCTCCGGGCGCGGGGCCAGGCCGTGGACGTACGCCACCGCGAGGGCGCGCTGCGGCTCGCTGTAGGGGGAGCGCTCGGGGTCGCGGGCGAACATCCGCACCAGCTCGCCCTTGCCGGCCGAGACCAGGACGAGGTCGTAGGCGCGGGAGAAGTAGTCCAGGTCGCCGACGGCGGCGCCGTGGATGACCAGCTGGCCGCCGCGCTGGGCGAAGGTCTCCATCCAGCCGGCCATCTTCACCCGCTGGTCCACCGACTGCGCGAACCCGTCGAGCCGGCCCACCCAGTCGATCGCGCGGGCCGCGGGGCCCTCGGCCCAGGAGCCGGGGGCGGCGACCGAGACGCCCAGTCCCTCGATCTTCGGGGCCTGGGGCTCCCAGAAGTTCAGCTTCAGGTCGCGCTCGTGCTGGAGGGCGGTGTGGAACATGCACTGCGTCGACATGACCCGGCCCGCGCGGATCTCGTCCGCGGTCCGGTTGGACATCAGGGTGACCTCGTAGCCGTGCGACTGGAGGCCGAGGGCGAGCTGGAGACCGGACTGGCCGGCTCCGACGACGAGTATCTTCCGCATGCGGGGTTGTCTCCTAGGGGGACGGGACGGGGGACGGCCACGGGCCGGTCCGGGAGCGTGGGGGAGGTCCCGGAGGGCGGGGAGGTCCCGGGGCTACTCGGGGGTCTGGTCGAGCGCGTGGCCGACGAGGGCCAGGAGGGTCTCGATCACCGAGATGCGGCGCCGCGCGTCCATGATCAGCACGGGTATGTGCCGCGGGATCGTCAGCGCCTCCCGTACGTCCTCCGGCTCGAACAGCTCGCTGCCGTCGAAGTGGTTCACCGCCACGATGTACGGCAGGCCGCAGCTCTCGAAGTAGTCCAGGGCCGGAAAGCAGTCCTTCAGGCGGCGGGTGTCGGCCATGACGACGGCGCCGATCGCGCCGCGCACCAGGTCGTCCCACATGAACCAGAACCGCTGCTGGCCCGGCGTGCCGAACAGGTACAGCACCAGGTCGTCGTCGAGCGTGATGCGGCCGAAGTCCATGGCCACCGTGGTGGTCAGCTTGTCCGGCGTGGCGGTGAGGTCGTCGTGGTCCTCGCTCGCCTCGGTCATCAGCGCCTCGGTCTGCAGAGGCGTGATCTCCGAGACGGAGGTGACCAGCGTGGTCTTGCCGACGCCGAAGCCGCCCGCCACCACGATCTTCGTGGCGACCGGAGCGCGCGTGCGGTCCGTCTGCCAGGGCTGCGACGGCTCGTCGTCCTCGACGAGCGGGGAGACGCCGAAGGAGGCGGCATCAGAGACGGCGGAGTCCACCCAGCACCCTTTCCAGCAGCGCACGGTTGGGGCGGCCCGTCCCGTGGCCGGTCCCGGTTCCGTACACACGGATCTTTCCCTGGTCCGCGAGATCGCTGAGGAGGACGCGGACCACGCCGAGCGGCATCTTCAGCAGCGCGGCGATCTCGGCCACCGTACGCATACGGCGGCACAGTTCGACGATGGCCCGCATCTCCGGCATCACGCGGGTGGAGAGCGAACCGTTCGTCAGTTCCTTGCGCTCGTCGGCGGCTTCGAGGGCGGCGGTCGTCCCCACGAACGTCTCGACGAGCAGGACGTGGCCGAAGCGGGTCCGGCCGCCGGTGAGCGAGTAGGGGCGGACGCGGGCGGGCTTGCGGTCCGCGCCGCGCACCGGGAGCTGCCGCTTCTTCTGCACACTGCTCATCGGACGGCCTCCGTCGGCTCGGACTCCAGGGACTTGCGGAGCTCGCTGCGGAGTTCGGGCGTCAGGACGTGGCCGGCGCGGCCGACGAACAGCGCCATGTGGTAGGCGACGACGCTCATGTCGCAGTCCGCGGAGCCGTGGACGCCGAGCAGCGAGCCGTCGCTGATCGACATGACGAACAGGCTGCCCTCGTCCATGGCGACCATCGTGTGCTTGACCCCGCCGTAGTCCATCAGGCGGGCGGCGCCGACGGTCAGGCTGCCGATGCCGGAGACGACGGTGGCGAGGTCCGCGGCGGAGCCGCGCGGTCCGGTGCGCCGCTCCCCCTGTGCCTGGCGGGCCGCGTTCTGCCGCCCTGGGTCGGAGGAGAGCAGCAGCAGGCCGTCGGAGGAGACCACCGCGACCGAGAGGATGCCGGGCACCTCCTCGACGAGATTGGTCAGCAGCCAGTGGAGATTGCGGGCTTCACTGCTCAGTCCGAAGGTACTGGGCGCGGTCAACTGGTTGCCTCCTCGACGGTGCCCCCCGTGGCTTCTTCGGATGTGGCCGGCCGAGCTGTTCCGGTGGTCGGGACCCGGGTCTGTGTGGTCTGTTCGGCGATCTCCGCCTCCACGTCGCGCCGGCCGGCCTCCGCTCCCCGGTGGAAGCCGCCCAGTCGGCGGCGCAGGGCCTCGGCGTCGACGGACCCCGTGCGCGGGCGCGGGGCCGAGGAGGGGGTGGTGATCTTCGGGGTCCGCTTGGGCAGGCCCTTGGCGGTGACGGGCTCGTCCGGTTCGTTCGGCTCGCCCGGCTCGCTCGGCTCGTCCGGTTCGCGCGGACCGCTCGGCTCGCGCGGATCGCCCGGTTCGCGCGGACCGCTCGGCTCGCGCGGATCGCCCGGACCGCTCGGCTCGTTCGCGTTGTCTGTGTTGTCTGCGTTGTCTGCGTCGTTCGGGCCGTCGGGAACGCGGTCGTGCGCCGGTTCCGCCTCGGACGCGTGGCCGGTGGCCGCGGGGCGCGGCGCCTGCGGGGCGCGGGCGGGCGCCGGGATCAGGAGCTCCATGGTGGTCTCGGAGAGAGTCTCCAGATCCTCGGCCGCCGGCTGCCGCCCGGCGCTCCCCGAGGGGGAGGCCGTGGGCTCCGGTTCCTGGGTGGCGGCCTCCGGTTCCGGTACGGCGGTCTCCCGCTCCGCCGCCGTACCGGCCGCCCCCTCGGTCGCCTGCTCGGCGGCCTCTTCCGCGGCCTCCGAGCGCCGTACCGCCTGCTCCGCCAGCGACACCAGCGGGTCGCCGTCCTCCGAGCGCCCGTGCAGGACGTTGGAGTTGGCCTCGGCGGCGGCGCCCGGCAGGGTGACCGTCTGGGTGGTGTCGACACCGGTCCGCTCCGGCACCGGCGGCTTCGGGGAGGCCGGCTCGTCGGCCAGCAGCGCCGTCGGCAGGACGACGACCGCGGCGACACCGCCCTGCTTCTGCTCCCGCAGCTGCACCCGGGCGCCGTGCCGGTGGGCCAGACGGGCCACGACGTACAGGCCGAGCCCGAGCCCGTCCTCGCCGTCCTGATCGTAGGGGGCCTCCGGGTCGAAGTCGGCCAGGCGCGCGTTGAGGCGCTCCAGCCGCTCGGCGGTCATGCCGATGCCCTCGTCCTGGACGGAGAGCATGACCTCGCCGCTCTCCAGCAGCCAGCCGGAGACCTCGACGGGCACGTCGGGCGGGGAGAACGAGGTGGCGTTCTCCATGAGCTCGGCCAGCAGGTGGGACAGGTCGTCGGCGGCGAACCCGGCGACGTGCGCGTGCGGCGGCAGGGCGGCGATGCGGACGCGCTCGTAGCGCTCGATCTCGCTGACCGCGGCGCGGACGACGTCGACCAGCGGCACCGGGTGGGCGGTGTGCTGGATGTGCTCGGTGCCGGCGAGGACGAGCAGGTTCTCGTTGTGCCGGCGCATGACCGTGGCGAAGTGGTCGAGCTTGAACAGGGTGGACAGGCGCTCCGGGTCCTGCTCGCGCTCCTCCAGGCCCTCGATCACGGCGAGCTGCCGCTCCACCAGGCCCAGGGTGCGCAGGGCGAGGCTGACGAAGGTGGAGCCGATGCTCTTGCGCAGGGTCTCCAGCCGCGCGGCGGACTCGGCGAGCTCGGCGCGCAGCTCCTCGCGGGCGTCGGCCATCTTCTGCCGCTGGCCGACCAGGTGCTTGCGGTCGGCCTCCAGCGTGGTGACGCGCTCGGCCAGGGCGGCGGCGTGCGCGTGCAGGGCGTTGACGGAGCGGACGACCTGGGCGAACTCGTCGTTGCGGCCGGTGAAGGCGACGGGCTCCTGGGCGGCGGGGTTCTCGGCCTCGGCGAGCCGGGCCGAGCCGCGGCGCAGCACCGCCAGCGGCCGGGTGAGCGAGCGGGCCATGCCGGTGGCGACGCCGACGGCGAGCAGCATCAGGGCGCCGAGGACGGCGATGCGGATCTCCAGCGCGGTGACGTCGTCGTCGCGCAGCCGCTCCAGGTCCTTGGTGCGGCGGTCGTACAGGGCGGACTCGGCGCCGCGCATCGCGTCGATGCGGGCGGACAGCGCCGCGTCCAGCCGCTTGACGCTGGTGCCGAGGTCGTCGTCGGAGAGGGCGGGCGCGTCGGTGAGGGCGTCCAGGTACTTCTCGGCGGAGTTGACCTCGGGCCCGGTGACCGTGGAGTCGAAGCTCTCCCGGGCCGGCTTGGGCGCGGCCTCGCGGAAGGCGGCGAGGGCGGCGTCGGAGCGCACCCGGGCCTGCTGCGCGGCGGCGGCCAGGGCGTCGCGCTGCTCGCTGTCGGCGCCGGAGGACGCGCTGGTGGTCGCGGGCAGCCCCGTCGTCGGGTCGATGACGGTCTGGGTGCTGTGCGGCACACCGAGGGCGGCCAGGAGCAGACCGCGGGTGGCGGCGGCCTGCTGGACGGCGGAGTCCAGCTCGGCCAGGGCGTGGGCTCCGGCGCCCGCCCGGGGCGGCATCCGCTCCGCCAGCCGCTCGGCGAGCCGGTGCAGGTCGGCGATGACGGCGGAGTACGCCTCGTGCGCCTGGAGCGCGGTGCTCTTGCCGGTGAGCGCGGACCGGCGCAGGGCGGCGATGCCGTCGAGGTCCTCGCGCAGGGAGGCGGGCGTGTCGGGGTCGGCGCGCAACTCCTCCACCTGCCGGTCCACGCGGGCGCTGTGCTGCTCCGAGGGCGCCTTGGAGCGGGGGCGGCCGGCGGCGACGTACGGGGTGACCTCGTCGCGCTCGTCGGCGAGGGAGTGGGCGAGCGCGAGGGCGTCCTCGGTCCGCTCGGCCAGGGTCACCAGGTCCTGGGTGTCGCTCAGTTGCCCCGAGGCGGCGACGACCGACGGCACGCCGGCGCCGGCGATGGCGGCGGCCACCACCGCGACGGCGACGATGAGGCGGTTGCGCACATGCGTCGGGCGGCCCTTGCCGACGGGAGCGCTCGGGGAGCCGGGGCCGTGGCTGCCGGAGGTCTGCTCCGCGCCCTGCGCGGGGGCCGTCTGCTTGCCTGTGCGACGAGGCCGCGTCTTCTGCACCGGTGCTCGCATTCCTGAACTCGTGTACCCGTGGACCCGGGTGGCGCTCCGTCAACCGACCGGCCGGCGCGTACACCCTCCCCCAAGCTCTCGGCAGGAGCGGGGCGCCCCTCCAACCGGTCCCCGACCCTCCCAGTGCCGGTGGGCGCTGCACGCGCATCGCCTGTCCCGCCACCCGAAGGAGTGAACATCGGAGGCGAGTTGGGGAGCAAGTTTCCCCGGCGTATGCGACGGCCTTGCACGGTGCGCCGGTTGGACGTCCACGGCAGGCGGTGGCAATATTCGCCGCCACGTCTTGTCGAAGTACCGCGTTCCCCTCCAAATCCGGCACCTGACCTGCGCTTCCACGCCGTTCACGCAACCGTTGCGGGCCTTTCGCGGACAGCGTGAAGACCTCGTGCAGACTGGTCCGGTGCGTACGGAACTCATCACGCGGCCGGGCGACCCCGAACGGCCCAACGAGGACTTCGCCAGTGTCGGACTACCGGCGTGCGGACAGGGCGGTTCGCTCGTCGTGCTGGACGGGGTGACGCCGCCCCGGGGCGACACCGGCTGTTCGCACACGGTCCCCTGGTTCACCGCGCGCCTCGGCGGGGCCCTGACCGAACTGACCGTTTCACTCCCGGATGTTCCTCTCTCCGACGCCCTGTCCCACGCGATCGCGCGTACCGCGCGGGCACACGCCGCAACCTGTGACCTTTCTCACCCCCGGACTCCGCAGGCGACGGTCGTCCTGGCGCGCTGGTCGGCGCGGACGGTGGAGTACCTGGTGCTGTCCGACTCGGTCCTGCTGGCCGAGTCCCCCGACGGCACGGTCACCCCGCTCCTCGACGACCGGCTGGCCCGCCTGCCCCGCGCCGCCCTGGCCACGGACGCACTGATCGACGCCACCCTGCGCAACAAGGAGGGCGGTTTCTTCACGGCCGCCGCCGATCCGTCGGTCGCGGCACGCGCGGTGACGGGGGTCCTGCCGCGCGGGGAGGTGAGCGCCCTGGCCGCGCTGACCGACGGGGCGGCCCGCTGGGTGGTGACGTTCCGGGAGGGCGACTGGACGGACTGCTTCCGGCTCGTGCGCAAGGCGGGGGCGCAGGCCCTGGTGGACCGGGTGCGGGAGTTGGAGCGCGCCGACACGGAGCGGGTCTTCCTCGGCCGGAGCAAGACCCACGACGACGCGACGGTGGTGTACGTGGAGCCGTAGCCGCCCGCGGCGGGGAGGCGGACCGCCCGAGGCGCGGAGGCGGACCGGCCGAGGCACGGAGGCGGGCCGGCCGGGGATCGGCCGAGACACAGAGGCGGACCGGCCGGGGACCGGCCGGGGACCGGTCGGGGACCGGCCGGGGACCGGTCGGGGACCGGTCGGGGACCGGTCGGGGACCGGTCGGGGCTACTTCTCCATGCCCCGGTTCAGCCGGTGCAGCAGCCGGGCCAGTTCCCCGACCTCGCGCGGCTCCCAGTCGGCGAGCCGGCCGGCGTACCGGGCGCGGCGCGCCCGCCGTACCCGGGAGACCCGGTCGTGGCCCTCCGGGGTGAGGGCGACCAGCCAGGCGCGGCCGTCGGCGGGGTCGGGCTCGCGGGCGACCAGGCCCAGCTCCTCCAGGGCGCGCAGCTGGCGGGACATCGTGGCCTTGCCGACGCCGATGTAGCCGGCGAGCTCCGTGGCCCGCTGCCGGCCGCACTCGTCCAGCCGTACGAGGATGCCGTACGCGGACGACTCCAGGTCCGGGTGGACCTGGCGCGCCATCTCGCCCTGGTTGGCCCGGGCGCGCCGCAGCAGCACCGTCAGCTCGCGCTCCAGCTCCAGGAACTCGGGCTGGTTCACACCACTGCCGGACTCTCCCCCGGAGGCGGTACCCCCGGATTCACCTCTGTGTCCGCCGTCGTTTCCGTCTTCCCGCACGTCGGTCCCTGCCTCGGTTGTGCCGTTCCTGAAAGTTTTCGCCGGACGCCGCCTGCACCGCAGCTCCGCAAGTATTTCGCAGGCGTAGACCAACGGCGGCTCCCGGCCCTCTTCCCCCCGGGTCGTCTACGTGCGTAGCTTCTTCACCAGGCAACGAATGGCATGCCCACGCCACCGGGTGACGGACGGGCCGACGACGTCCCGCCCTTCCCCGCCCGCGGCCCCGGCATGCCCGCACTCCCCCACCGAGCACCACCGAGCCTTCGGAGGCACGTCCATGCCCGTGCACAGATCCGGAACGGCCCGCACCCGGCGGCTGACCGCCGTCGGCATCCTGCTCGCCGCCTTCTCGCTGTTCCTCACCGCGCCCGCCCAGTCCGCGCCGGACGCCGACATCCCGCCCCGCGGCTCCGCCCACATGGGCATGGGCGTCCTGGCCCACGACGGGCAGCACGGCACGCCCGTCCCCGGCGACGCCACCCAGACCGAGGGCGTCGACGTCTCCAGCCACCAGGGCAACGTCGCCTGGTCGAGCCTGTGGAGCAGCGGCGTGAAGTGGGCCTACGTCAAGGCCACCGAGGGGACGTACTACACCAACCCCTACTTCGCCCAGCAGTACAACGGCTCGTACAACGTCGGCATGATCCGCGGCGCGTACCACTTCGCCACCCCGGACACCACCAGCGGCGCCACCCAGGCCAACTACTTCGTCGACCACGGCGGCGGCTGGTCCCGCGACGGCAAGACGCTGCCGGGCGCGCTGGACATCGAGTGGAACCCCTACGGGGCCGCCTGCTACGGCAAGACGCAGAGCCAGATGGTCTCCTGGATCCGCGACTTCCTGACCACCTACAAGGCGCGCACCGGCCGCGACGCCGTGATCTACACGGCCACCAGCTGGTGGACCCAGTGCACCGGCAACTACGGCGGCTTCGCCACCACCAACCCGCTGTGGATCGCCCGCTACGCCTCCACGGTGGGGACGCTGCCGGCGGGCTGGAGCTACTACACCATGTGGCAGTACACGTCCTCCGGCCCGATCGTCGGGGACCACAACCGGTTCAACGGGGCGCTGGACCGGGTGGTCGCGCTCGCCAACGGCTGACCGGCCGTCCCGCACGCACGGAGCCGTCCCGCGCGCGGAGCCGTCCTCCACGGACGAAGCCGTCCCGCGCGCACGGCGAAGGCCCGGGCCTCCCTCTCCGGGACCCGGGCCTTCTCCCGTCCCACGGCGTCCGTCACGCCGCCACGGAAACCTCCGGCTCCTGTCACGCCGCCACGGGAACCTCCGGCTCCGATCACGCCGCCACGGGAACCTCCGGCTCCGCGCCGCTCGTCGCCGGCGTCAGCGCCAGCTCCAGCACCTGGCGGACGTCGGTCACGGCGTGGACGTCGAGCGTGTCCAGCACCTCGGCCGGGACGTCGTCCAGGTCCGGCTCGTTGCGCTTGGGGATGATCACGGTCGTGATGCCCGCCCGGTGCGCCGCGAGCAGCTTCTGCTTCACCCCGCCGATCGGCAGCACCCGGCCGGTCAGCGAGACCTCGCCGGTCATCGCCACGTCCGTGCGGACCAGGCGGCCGGAGAGGAGGGAGGCCAGGGCCGTGGTCATGGTGATGCCGGCGCTCGGGCCGTCCTTGGGGACCGCGCCCGCCGGGAAGTGGATGTGCACGCCCCGGTCCTTCAGGTCGCCCACCGGCAGCTCCAGCTCGGCGCCGTGGGAGCGCAGGAAGCTCAGGGCGATCTGCGCGGACTCCTTCATCACGTCGCCCAGCTGGCCGGTCAGGGTCAGGCCCGCCGCGCCCGTCTCGGGGTCGGCGAGGGACGCCTCGACGTACAGCACGTCGCCGCCCGCGCCGGTGACCGCCAGCCCCGTCGCCACGCCGGGGACGGAGGTTCGCCGCTCGGCCGGGTCCTGCGCGGACTCGGGGACGTGGTGCGGCCGGCCGACCAGGTCGCGCAGCTCGGCGTCGGTGACGGTGAACGGCAGCTCACGGTCGCCCAGTTCGTGCTGGGCCGCGACCTTGCGCAGCAGCCGGGCGATGTACCGCTCCAGGTTGCGCACGCCGGCCTCGCGGGTGTACTCGCCGGCCAGCTTGCGCAGGGCGCTCTCGTCGACGGTCACCTCGTCCTCGTCCAGCCCGGCCCGCTCCAGCTGGCGCGGGAGCAGGTGGTCGCGGGCGATGACGACCTTCTCGTCCTCGGTGTAGCCGTCCAGGCGGACGATGTCCATGCGGTCGGCGAGCGCCTCCGGGATGGCCTCCAGGACGTTGGCGGTGGCCAGGAAGACCACGTCCGACAGGTCCAGCTCGACCTCCAGGTAGTGGTCCCGGAAGGTGTGGTTCTGCGCCGGGTCCAGGACCTCCAGCAGGGCCGCGGCCGGGTCGCCGCGGAAGTCGGAGCCCACCTTGTCGATCTCGTCGAGGAGGACCACCGGGTTCATCGACCCGGCCTCCTTGACCGCCCGCACGATCCGGCCGGGCAGGGCGCCGACGTAGGTCCGGCGGTGGCCGCGGATCTCGGCCTCGTCGCGGACGCCGCCGAGGGCGACCCGGACGAACTTCCGCCCCATGGCGTGGGCCACCGATTCGCCGAGGGAGGTCTTGCCGACGCCGGGCGGGCCGACGAGCGCCAGCACGGCGCCGCCGCGCCGCCCGCCGACGACGCCGAGTCCCCGCTCCGCGCGCCGCTTGCGCACCGCCAGGTACTCGGTGATCCGCTCCTTGACGTCCTCCAGCCCGGCGTGCTCGGCGTCGAGGATCTCCTTGGCGCCCTGGATGTCGTACGCGTCCTCGGTGCGCTCGTTCCACGGCATCTCCAGGACCGTGTCGAGCCAGGTGCGGATCCACGAGCCCTCGGGGGACTGGTCGGAGGCCCGCTCCAGCTTGTCGACCTCCTTCAGCGCGGCCTCGCGGACCTTCCCGGGCAGGTCTGCGGCCTCGACGCGGGCGCGGTAGTCGTCGGACTCCTCACCCTCCTTCTCGCCGTTGAGCTCGCGCAGCTCCTTGCGGACGGCCTCGAGCTGACGGCGCAGCAGGAACTCGCGCTGCTGCTTGTCGACGCCCTCCTGGACATCCTTGGCGATGGTCTCGGCGACGTCCTGCTCGGCGAGGTGGTCGCGCAGCTGCTGGGTGGCGAGCCTCAGGCGGGCGACCGGGTCGGCGGTCTCCAGCAGCTCGACCTTCTGCTCGGTGGACAGGAACGGCGAGTAGCCGGAGTTGTCGGCGAGCGCGGAGACGTCGTCGATGGCCTGGACGCGGTCGACGACCTGCCAGGCGCCGCGCTTCTTCAGCCACGCGGTGGCCAGGGCCTTGTACTCCTTGACCAGTTCGGTGACGTGGCCGGGCAGCGGGTCCGGCACGCTCTCGTCGATCCGGGTGCCCTCGACCCACAGCGCCGCGCCCGGGCCGGTGGTGCCGGCGCCGATCTTCACGCGGCCCCGGCCCCGGATGAGGGCGCCCGGGTCGCCGTCGGCGAGCCGGCCGACCTGCTCGACCGTGCCCAGCACGCCGGTGGCGGCGTACGTGCCGTCGACGCGCGGCACCAGGAGGACCCTGGGCTTTCCGGGGTCCGACGTGGCGGCGGCCTGCGCGGCCTCCACCGCGGCGCGCACCTCGGCGTCGCTCAGGTCGAGCGGGACCACCATCCCGGGCAGCACCACCTCGTCGTCCAGCGGCAGCACGGGCAGGGTGAGCGGTGCGGACGCTGCGGAGTCAACAGCCATGATCTCCCCTTCGGCAGTCAAGTTGAGTTATGCCGACTCAATGCTCATGAGCGGGTGATTGTTCCCCCAGCCTTGTTCGCTCTGGGCGATCAGCCGCCGACACCGTGCCCACCTGCGCGATTCCTCCGACAAGCCGTCACCGAAGTGCCAGGATGGCGGGATGTCCATGGCGTACGACCTTCCCGAAGTACCCGACCTCCCCGAAGTGCTGGACCGCCGCGAGGGCCCCTACGGCGAGGTGGTGCTGCGCCGGCACGGCGGGCTGCTGCAGATCATCGCGAACGGCTGCTTCCTGATGGACACCTCCGACGGCCGTTCGGAGCGCCGCCTCGTCGACGCGGCGCTCGCCGCGCTGGACGCCTCCGGCGGGCGCCCGGCGCCGCACGTGCTGATCGGCGGCCTCGGCGTCGGCTTCTCGCTCGCACACGCGGCCGCGAACCCCCGCTGGGGCCGGATCACGGTCGTCGAACGCGAGCGGGCCGTCATCGACTGGCACCGCCACGGCCCCCTGGCGGAGCTGACCCGCGAGGCCCTGGCCGACCCGCGGACCGAGGTCGTGGCGGCCGACCTGACCGATTTCGTCAATGAGACTTGCGCCACATTCGACGCCCTGTGTCTCGACATCGACAACGGGCCCGGCTGGACGGTCACCGAGGGCAACGACGCGCTGTACGCAGAGTCCGGACTGGCAAGCTGCGCAAGGGTGTTGAGGCCCGGCGGGGTACTCGCGGTGTGGTCGGCGCAGCCCTCTCCGGAATTCGAAGAAACCTTGCGTAATGCCGGGTTCCAGCAGGTGCATACCGAAGAGATCCCCGTTGCCCGAGGCGTGCCGGACGTCGTCCACCTCGGCGTCCGGCCTGGATAGCAAAGGCCCCGCGAATCCCCGTACGCTGCTGCCCTGACGTCGATCATTCAAGCGTCAATCGCAGTCATGCGCAGACGAGGGATCACCCCACTGATTCCGGTAAGCACACCTCAGGGGCGGGCGATGGAGCAGACACACACCTCCCACAACGGCACGACGGCGGCTACCCCGGGCGCACAGCGCCGGGTGCTGGTGGTCGAGGACGACCAGACGATCGTGGACGCCATCGCGACCCGCCTGCGCGCCGAGGGATTCCTGGTGCAAACGGCGGGCGACGGACCGGCCGCCGTGGACACCGCCGAGGCGTGGCAGCCCGACCTGCTGATCCTCGACATCATGCTGCCGGGCTTCGACGGCCTGGAGGTCTGCCGGCGCGTGCAGGCCCAGCGCCCGGTGCCGGTGCTGATGCTCACCGCCCGCGACGACGAGACGGACATGCTGGTCGGGCTCGGCGTCGGCGCCGACGACTACATGACCAAGCCGTTCTCCATGCGGGAGCTGGCCGCGCGCGTGCACGTGCTGCTGCGCCGGGTGGAGCGGGCGGCGCTGGCCGCCGCGACCCCGCGCAGCGGCATCCTCCGCCTGGGCGAACTGGAGATCGACCACGCGCAGCGCCGGGTGCGGGTCAGGTCCGAGGACGTGCACCTGACGCCGACCGAGTTCGACCTGCTGGTCTGCCTGGCGAACACGCCGCGCGCGGTGCTCTCCCGCGAGCAGCTGCTGGCGGAGGTGTGGGACTGGGCGGACGCCTCCGGCACCCGCACCGTCGACAGCCACATCAAGGCGCTGCGCCGGAAGATCGGCGCCGAGCGCATCCGCACCGTGCACGGCGTGGGCTACGCCCTGGAGACCCCGACGCCATGAGCGAGGGGCGTCAGGCCGCACGGAGGAGCCCCGGGGACCCCTGGGGCGGCGTACGCCCGTTCTCGATCAAGACCAAGCTGGGTGCGCTGGTCGTCATCTCGGTGCTCATCACCACCGGCCTGATGCTGGTGGCGATGCGCACCGAGACCGAGCTGCGTTTCATCACGGTCTTCTCGATGATCGCCACCCTGCTGATCACGCAGTTCGTGGCGCACTCGCTCACCGCGCCGCTGGACGAGATGAACGCGGTGGCGCGGTCCATCTCGCACGGCGACTACAGCCGCCGGGTGCGGGAGAACCGCCGTGACGAGCTGGGCGACCTGGCCGTCACCATCAACCGCATGGCCGACGAGCTGGAGGCCCAGGACCGCCAGCGCAAGGAGCTGGTGGCCAACGTCTCGCACGAGCTGCGCACGCCCATCGCGGGCCTGCGCGCGGTGCTGGAGAACATCGTCGACGGGGTCACGGAGGCCGACCCCGAGACCATGCGGACGGCCCTCGGGCAGACGGAGCGGCTCGGCCGGCTGGTGGAGACGCTGCTGGACCTCTCCCGCCTCGACAACGGCGTCGTCCCGCTCAAGAGGCGGCGTTTCGAGGTGTGGCCGTACCTGTCCGGGGTGCTGAAGGAGGCCAACATGGTCGCCTCCGTGCGGGCGGGCATCGCGTCGGGCTCCGGCGGGCACACCCGCACGGACGTGCACCTGCACCTCGACGTCTCCCCGCCCGAACTGACCGCGCACGCGGACCCCGAGCGCATCCACCAGGTCGTCGCCAACCTCATCGACAACGCGGTCAAGCACAGCCCGCCGCACGGCCGGGTGACGGTCAAGGCGCGGCGCGGGCCGGGGCCGGAGTCGCTGGAGCTGGAGGTCCTGGACGAGGGTCCGGGCATTCCGCGGTCGGAGTGGCACCGGGTCTTCGAGCGGTTCAACCGCGGTGCCGTCTCCCGGCCGCACGGTCCCGGCAGCGACGGCGGCACGGGGCTGGGCCTGGCGATCGCGCGCTGGGCGGTGGATCTGCACGGCGGCCGGATCGGCGTGGCCGAATCCGAGCGGGGTTGCCGGATTCTTGTCACCCTTCCGGGCCCCTCGTCTATGCCAAGTTGACGTAAAGTTCGAAGCGGAGCCTCAAGATCCGTAAGCGTCCCCGCTGGTCGTCGGCGGCAGGACCCTCGTGATCGGGCACAGGCCCGCGCCCTGGGGGCGCCGGGTGGCGATGCCCCCTTGCCCACTGAGGCGGAACCCCGCTTGTTTCCCGCCATTTCAAGCGCCGAAACACGCTCCGAGATGTGACTTACGCGACGTTGAACGGGCCCGGTCTGACCTTCCCGCTCTTGGAGGCGTAGCCTTTATTCCCGCTGTCCATCACCTTGTGAAGCGGAAGAGGGCGGTTGCCGCCGTGTCGCCACAGTCCCCCAGTAACTCAAACACTTCGACCGACACCGATCGAGCGGGCAAGAACCCCGCCGCCGCGTTCGGTGCCAACGAGTGGCTCGTCGACGAGATCTATCAGCAGTACCTCCAGGACCCGAACTCGGTGGACCGAGCCTGGTGGGACTTCTTCGCCGACTACAAGCCGGGGGCGGCCGCCGCCCAGGCTGCGTCGGGTGCCGCGGCCACGGGGGCCGCGGAGACCCCCAGCACGGCTCAGTCCACCCCGGCCCCCCAGGCGCAGGCCCCGGCCCAGGCCCAGGCCCCCCAGGCTCCGGCTCCGGCCGCCCCGGCGAAGCCCGCCGCGGCCCCGGCCGCCGCCCAGCCGGCCGCCAAGCCCGCCGCCGCCCCGGCCGCGCCCGCCGCGAAGCCGGCGGCCAAGCCGCAGGCCAAGGCCGCGCCCGCCAAGGAGGCCGGCGAGGGTCCCGAGCTGGTCACCCTGCGCGGCCCCGCCGCGGCCGTCGCGAAGAACATGGACGCCTCGCTGGAGATGCCGACGGCCACGTCCGTCCGCGCCGTCCCGGTGAAGCTGCTGTTCGACAACCGCATCGTCATCAACAACCACCTCAAGCGCGCCCGCGGCGGGAAGATCTCCTTCACGCACATCATCGGGTACGCGATGGTGCAGGCCATCAAGGCGATGCCGTCCATGAACTGGTCCTACGGGGTCAAGGACGGCAAGCCGACCCTGATCAAGCCGGACCACGTCAACCTCGGCCTCGCCATCGACCTGGTCAAGCCCAACGGCGACCGCCAGCTCGTCGTCGCGGCGATCAAGAAGGCCGAGACGCTGAACTTCTTCGAGTTCTGGCAGGCCTACGAGGACATCGTCCGCCGCGCCCGCGAGGGCAAGCTGACGATGGACGACTTCACCGGCGTCACGGTCTCCCTGACCAACCCCGGCGGCCTGGGCACCGTGCACTCCGTGCCGCGCCTGATGCCCGGCCAGTCGGTGATCATGGGCGTCGGCGCGATGGACTACCCGGCGGAGTTCCAGGGCACCTCCCAGGACACCCTGAACAAGCTCGGCATCTCGAAGGTCATGACGCTCACGTCGACCTACGACCACCGGGTCATCCAGGGCGCCGCCTCCGGCGAGTTCCTGCGCGTCGTCGCCAACCTGCTGCTGGGCGAGAACGGCTTCTACGACGACATCTTCGAGGCGCTGCGCATCCCCTACGAGCCGGTCCGCTGGCTCAAGGACATCGACGCCTCCCACGACGACGACGTCACCAAGGCCGCCCGCGTCTTCGAGCTGATCCACTCCTACCGGGTCCGCGGCCACGTCATGGCCGACACCGACCCGCTGGAGTACCGCCAGCGCAAGCACCCCGACCTGGACATCGTCGAGCACGGCCTCACCCTGTGGGACCTGGAGCGCGAGTTCGCCGTCGGCGGCTTCGCCGGCAAGTCGATGATGAAGCTGCGCGACATCCTCGGCGTGCTGCGCGACTCGTACTGCCGCACCACCGGCATCGAGTTCATGCACATCCAGGACCCCAAGCAGCGCAAGTGGATCCAGGACCGCGTGGAGCGCCCGCACGCCAAGCCGGAGCGCGAGGAGCAGCTGCGCATCCTGCGCCGCCTGAACGCGGCCGAGGCGTTCGAGACCTTCCTGCAGACGAAGTACGTCGGCCAGAAGCGCTTCAGCCTCGAAGGCGGCGAGTCGGTCATCCCGCTGCTGGACGCCGTCCTGGACTCGGCCGCCGAGTCCCGCCTGGACGAGGTCGTCATCGGCATGGCCCACCGCGGCCGCCTCAACGTGCTCGCCAACATCGTCGGCAAGTCCTACGCGCAGATCTTCCGCGAGTTCGAGGGCAACCTCGACCCGAAGTCGATGCACGGCTCCGGCGACGTGAAGTACCACCTGGGCGCCGAGGGCACCTTCACCGGCCTGGACGGCGAGCAGATCAAGGTCTCCCTGGTCGCCAACCCCTCCCACCTGGAGGCCGTCGACCCGGTCCTGGAGGGCGTCGCCCGCGCCAAGCAGGACATCATCAACAAGGGCGGCACGGACTTCACCGTCCTGCCGGTGGCGATCCATGGCGACGCGGCCTTCGCGGGCCAGGGCGTGGTGGCCGAGACCCTGAACATGTCGCAGCTGCGCGGCTACCGCACCGGCGGCACGGTCCACATCGTCATCAACAACCAGGTCGGCTTCACGGCCGCCCCGGAGTCCTCCCGCTCGTCGATGTACGCCACGGACGTGGCGAGGATGATCGAGGCCCCGATCTTCCACGTGAACGGCGACGACCCGGAGGCCTGCGTCCGCGTGGCGCGCCTGGCCTTCGAGTTCCGCCAGGCGTTCAACAAGGACGTGGTGATCGACCTCATCTGCTACCGCCGCCGCGGTCACAACGAGACCGACAACCCGGCCTTCACCCAGCCGCTGATGTACAACCTGATCGACAAGAAGCGCTCGGTGCGCAAGCTCTACACCGAGTCCCTCATCGGTCGCGGCGACATCACCCTGGAAGAGGCCGAGCAGGCACTCCAGGACTACCAGGGCCAGCTGGAGAAGGTCTTCACCGAGGTCCGCGAGGCCACGTCCCAGCCGGCCACGGTGGAGCCCTCGGACCCGCAGGCCGAGTTCCCGGTCGCCGTGAACACCGCGGTGACCACGGAGACCGTCAAGCGGATCGCCGAGTCCCAGGTCAACATCCCCGACCACGTCACCGTCCACCCGCGTCTGCTGCCGCAGCTCCAGCGCCGGGCGTCGATGGTCGAGGACGGCACCATCGACTGGGGCATGGGCGAGACCCTCGCCTTCGGCTCCCTGCTGCTGGAGGGCGTCCCGGTCCGCCTGGCGGGCCAGGACTCGCAGCGCGGTACGTTCGGCCAGCGCCACGCGGTCATCATCGACAACCGCACGGGCAACGAGTACACGCCGCTGCAGTACCTGTCCGAGGACCAGGCCCGCCTGAACGTCTACAACTCCCTGCTCTCCGAGTACGCGGCCATGGGCTTCGAGTACGGCTACTCGCTGGCCCGCCCGGACGCGCTCGTGCTGTGGGAGGCGCAGTTCGGCGACTTCGTCAACGGCGCGCAGACGGTCGTGGACGAGTTCATCTCCTCCGCGGAGCAGAAGTGGGGCCAGACCTCCGGTGTCGTCCTGCTGCTGCCCCACGGCTACGAGGGCCAGGGCCCGGACCACTCCTCGGCCCGCCCGGAGCGGTTCCTCCAGCTCTGCGCCCAGAACAACATGACCGTCGCCATGCCGACCTCGCCGGCGAACTACTTCCACCTCCTGCGGTGGCAGGTGCACAACCCGCACCACAAGCCGCTGGTCGTCTTCACCCCGAAGTCGATGCTGCGCCTGAAGGCGGCGGCCTCGAAGGCGGAGGAGTTCACCACGGGCCAGTTCCGCCCGGTCATCGGCGACACCTCGGTCGAGGCGTCCGCGGTGAAGAAGGTCGTCTTCTGCTCCGGCAAGGTCTACTACGACCTCGACGCCGAGCGGAAGAAGCGCGGCACGACGGACACGGCCATCATCCGCATCGAGCGCCTGTACCCGCTGCCGGGTGCCGAGCTCCAGGCGGAGATCGCCAAGTACCCGAACGCCGAGAAGTACCTGTGGGCGCAGGAGGAGCCGGCGAACCAGGGTGCGTGGCCGTTCATCGCGCTCAACCTGATCGACCACCTCGACCTGGCCGTCGGCGCTGACATCCCGGCCGGCGAGCGCCTGCGCCGCATCTCGCGTCCGCACAGCTCGTCCCCGGCGGTCGGTTCCGCCAAGCGGCACCAGGCCGAGCAGGAGCAGCTCGTGCGCGAGGTGTTCGAGGCGTGAGCCGCTGAACCCGGCTCCCCACCGCACAGCGGGCCCGGCCCCGAGTCCTCGGACTCGGGGCCGGGCCCGTCGGCGTTCGCGTTCCCCCGGCTGGGGGAACGGCCCGTTCCCTCAGCCGAGGTAGGGCTCGAAGTCCCAGTACGGGCGGGTGCGCTGGCGGGCCGAGATGGTGTGCGGGTGCTGGGCGCCCAGCGTGCGGGTCAGCGCGAGCAGCCCGTCCTCCTCCAGCTTCCCGGCCTCCTCCTGCTCCCGCGCCGCCCGCAGGTCCGCGGCGAGCGCGATCTGGCAGGACAGGGTCAGCGGATGCTCGTGGCCCAGCGTGTGCCGGGCCCGGCGCAGCGTCTCCCGGCTCAGCTCCACGGCGTCGGCGATCCGTCCGTTGAAGTTCCGCGCGCTCGCCGCGTCGAGGGCGCAGCCCAGCACCCAGGGGTGGTCCGGGCCCAGCGTGGCCGTGAGCCCGGCCAGCGCGGACTCGAACATCGACATCGCCTCGGCGCGCTCGCCGGCGGCCTGCATGACCAGCCCCGTGTTGGCGAGCATGCCGGTCGCCACGGGATGGGCGGGGCCGAGCAGGGCGCGGTAGCCGGCCTCCGCCTCCTCGATGAGCTCGCGGGCCTGGCTGAGGTCGCCGTGTTCGCGCAGGTAGTTGCCGTAGTTGGTGAGGAAGGCGAGGGTGCGGTAGTGGTCGCGGCCGTGGAGCTGCACCAGCTGCTCCAGCAGGGCGGCCATCGACGGCCCCACGTCCTGCCGGGGGCCGCCCTCCCGGCGTACGCACATGGCCAGCTGGGCGCGCGCCTCCAGGGTCTGCGGGTGCTGGGCGCCGAGCACCTGGACGTGGAGCCGGACCACCGGTTCCTGGCGGGAGAGCGCGTCGCGGTAGCGGCCCAGCAGGCGCAGGCTGTGGGTGACGGCGTTGCCGGAGTTGAGCGTGCTGATGTGCCGGGCGCGCAGGACGCTCTCGCGGCGGGCGAGGGTCTCCAGGTCGAGTTCGTACGCCTCCGCGTACCGGCCCAGGAGCCGCAGCCCGACGCCGAGGTTGTGCCGGGCGACCAGGGTGGCGACCTCGTCCGGGCCCAGCAGCCGGGTGGTTCCGTCCAGGACCTGGAGCTGGAGCTCGTGCGCGTCGTCGTACCGCCCCAGGTGGCGCAGGCCGTTGGCCATGGCGCTCTTGGTGGTCAGCTCGGCGAGCTCGTTGCGCTGCCCGGCCGCCTCCAGCCGCTCCAGGACGCCGCGGTCCAGCTCGTACGCCTCGCGGAACCGGCCGCTGGCCCGCAGGATGTAGCTCTCCTGCGTGGCCAGGTCGAGCATCGGCTGGGCCAGCGGGTCCATCGCCTGCGACCAGTGGTCGCGGATCTGCCGGGCGAGCTCCAGGCCGCCGTTGTACTCCCCGCTGCGGTAGCAGTACCGCAGGCAGTTCAGGACCGTCTCCTGGACCCGGGGATCGGTGCTGCCCAGCGCCCCGGAGGGTTCCAGGTGGGGCAGCAGCTCGGCGTAGCGGGGCCAGGTGCGGCTGTCGACCGGGTTGCGGGGGTCGGCCTCCGCGAGCAGGGTGTGGACGGCCCTGCGGTGGACGGCCCTGCTGTCGTCGCTGGTCAGCTTGGAGACGATGTCGTGGACGAGCCGGTGCATGTGCACCGACTCCTGGTGCGGGCCCATCTCGGCGCCGACGGGGCCGCGGGTCTCGCGGGTGAGCACCGAATAGTTGACCAGGGTGTCCAGGGCGCGGGTCCAGGCGGGCAGGTCGTTGACCATCCACCGCAGCTCCTCGGGCAGGTCGGCCTGCGGGTAGGCGCGGATCAGGCCGAGGGGGATGCGTCCGGGAGCGAACGAGGTGCACAGGCCGAGGATGTCGATGGCCTGCGGCTGCGCGCGGCGGAGGCGGTTGAGCAGTATCGACCAGGAGGTCATGGACGACTGGGGGAAGCCCTCGCCGGTGGCGGGCTCGTCGACGGTGGAGAGCCGCCGTTCGCGCACCATCCGCAGGTACTCGGGCACCTCCATGCGCGACTCGCCGAGCCAGGAGGCGGCCTGCACCAGCGGCAGCGGTACGTCGCCGAACTCGGCGGCGACCTCGTCCGCCTGCTCCGCGGAGATGTGGGGGGCGCGGCGCAGCAGGTAGCCGGTGGACTCCGCGCGCTGGAACGTGGGGACCTCCAGCACGTCGGTGTGCTCGTTCCAGGCCCGGTTGCGGGAGGTGACCAGGACGTGGCCCGGCCCCTGCGGGAACAGCGCGTTGATCCCCTCGGTGTCGTCCCAGCCGTCGAAGATCAGCAGCCAGTTGGCGTGCGGCTCGCCGCGCCGCAGGGCGTCGCGGACGGCGCGGATGCGCTCGCCCGGCTCGCTGCCGATGCGCAGGCCGAGTTCGACGGCGAGTTCGCCGAAGCGGTCGCGCTGGATGTTGCGGTCGTCGGAGTTGACCCACCACACGACGTCGTAGTCGGGGCTGAAGCGGTGCGCGTACTCGGCGGCGAGCTGGGTCTTGCCGATGCCGGACATGCCGAGCAGCGTGCAGGCGGCGGCGCCGCGCTCGGCGTCGGCGAGCCGCTGGTGCAGTTCGGTCAGCAGGTCGTCGCGGCCGGTGAAGCGCGGGTTGCGGCGCGGGACCTCGCCCCAGATCTCGCAGCGGGTGTCCGGGTAGCGGACCCGGGTGGTGAGGTTCTTCGGGATGCGGCGGCGCTCCAGGCCGAGTCTGCTCAGCAGCCGCTCCTCGGCGCCGGCCTCGCTCAGTCCCCACAGGCTGGCCGGCTCCAGGACGGCGGTGGCCGGGAGCAGCGGACGGTTGGTGAGGTTGACGGCGGTGAAGCGGTCGGCGTGCGCGGCGACGAAGCCGCGCAGGACGTCGTTCCACTCGCCGGCCGGCCGGGGGCCGAGTTCGAAGAACCAGTCGTCGAGGACGAGGAGGATGCGCCCGCTGGACAGCAGCAGGTCCTCCAGCGAGTCCTCCAGCGGAACCTGGCGGGGCGGGTCCCAGCGGTGCAGGGTGGCCCGGTGGCCGTGCCGCTCCAGGCACTGCGCGAGCCACGCCGCCCACGAGCGGTGGTAGCCCGGGAAGACCACGAGGAAGTGCTCGGACGCCACCGCACCGTCCCCGCCCGGCTTCCGCTGTTCCGCCATCGAACGCTCCCTGTTCCACGTCTGCCGCACTTGCCTGTCGTGTGCGGCACTCTGCCGGTGCCGCGCACGGTACGCAACCGATCATCCACGCGCCGTCACCGCGAGCCGGGCGCCGCCACGCCGAGCCGGGCGTGACACCGGTCCATCTCCCGGACGAACTCGACTCCCGTACGGGTCAGTTCATCGGATTCGCGGAGGATGGACAAGGCTGCGCCGACCTGATCACGGTGCTTGTCGAACTGTTCTCCGGCACGCCGCCGCCACGCCCGGGGGACGGCGGGCCCGGTGTGCGCCCGCCACCACAGGTCGGTCAGCGCCAGATGCGCGTACGCCCCGTGCAGCACCCCCGGGACGGGCCGCGGGTCGGTCCGCCATCCCACGCGGTGCACGGCGGCGCCGCCCGGCCGGCACAGGGGCACCAGCTCCTGGAGCGCGGCCAGCTTGGTGTGGTGCACCTCGTGCACCAGCGCCTCCGCCAACTGCTCGGCGTCCCCGGGCAGCTGGGCGAGCACGGCGCCGGGGGCGGCGCGGAGGGTGGCGCTCATCGCGCCGTCGGCTCCGGAGTGCGCCAGGGGGACGACGGCCCGCAGCACGGCGCCGGTCTCGGCGGCGCGGCCGGGGTCGGTCACGGAGAGCAGTGCGTGGGCCTCCCGCCACCGCCGCGCCCACAGCCGGTGGGCGGACCGCGGCCGCTCGGCGGCGGGCAGGCCGGCGGGCCCGATGCCCTGCGGCGGCACCCGGTAGGGGTCCAGGTCGTCGAGGACCACGCCGCCGCCGGGCAGGGTGCGCAGCGCCGTCCAGCCGGGCACCTCGCGGCCCTCGCCGTCCGTGACCGTTCCCCGCGCCGCGCCGCTCAGCCGGATGCGGCCCGCGCGGTGGACGAGCACGCCCAGGCCGGGCAGGACCAGCGCCCGTGACGGTGCCGGTGCCGGGTCGACCGCGCGGCCCGCGCGGAGGGCGGCGGCCACGGCCACGCCGTGGAAGTGCGCCAGGTGCTCCTCGAAGGCGGGGCCTTCGGGGGCGGCGAGCGCCTCGGCGAGCCAGGCGCCGGTCATCGGGTAGTCGACGACGTCGCGGACCGCGGCGGCGTCCGTCCGCTCCGCCTGCTCCAGCAGCCGCCAGTCCCGCTCGAAGTCCCGCCGGGCCGCGGACGCGGCCGTCCGGGCGCCGAGCCGCTCGACCCGCACCAGGAGGGCCTTCAGCAGCAGCAGGCGACGCGCGTGGAGCCCGGCACGCAGTGCCGCGACGGCCCGGGGCCGGGGCCGGGTCCCGGCCAGCTCCGTCACCACCGCGGGCAGCACGGGCACCGGCGTCATGCCGGCCTTCCCTCCCCCGCGGCCGGCTCCGTACTCCTGACCGAAAACGTACGCCCAGCAGCGGCTTTCCCGGGCCGGCTGTACTCACCGCCGGTATACCAGACCTCTCCCGGCCTGCGGCAGGTGGTCAGCACGTGGTCGACGGCGGCCGTGAGCCCCGGATCGTCCATGGCACGCAAGGCCCGCAGGTCCACGTCGGTGAGGTCCGGCAGGAGAGCGGTCCGTCCGGCGTCCTCGCCGGTGCCGGCCGCCCTCTCCGTCTGCTCCGCCACCTCGGCTCCTCCCTGCCCACGCCCGCCCCGCACAGCCGCAAACGGCTGCCCAGTTCTTCCCGACGGGCCGGAGGCAGAAACCCGGCCGGGATCAACTCGCGTCAAGAGTGGCCATGCCGGCCCGCCGCTCCGCCCACGGGTACCAGGGCGGCGCCGTCCGCGCCCACTCCGGCTCGGCCGGGTGTCCGCCCTCGGCCGGTGCCCGCTCCGCGGCGAGTTCCTCCTCCCTGCGCCGCGTCAGCTCCACCTCCTCCCAGTCCACCTCCCGCAACGCCCCCGCCAGCCGCTGCCACTCCTCCCGGGCCTCGCGGTACGCCGTACGGGCCGCCCCGGGGCGGCCCATCAGGGCGAGCACCGCGCCGCTCCCGTGCCGGGCCCGTGCCGCCGTCACCGAGCCGGGGTCCACGCCGTGCGCCAGCCGGGCCTCGTACTCGGCGCTCGCGTACGCCTGGAGCGCCTCCACCAGCACGGGCGTCCCGGCGCGGTACCAGCCTTCGAGACGCACCCGGCCGAGCTGGAGCCACGCCTGAGCCCGGACGGCGGCGTCCGGCGCGGCGCGGACGGCCTGGCCCAGCAGGTGCCGGCTCTCGAACAGGTCCGGCAGGAAGCCCAGGTGCCGGAAGCGCTGGGCCAGCGCGCTGCCGACCAGCCCTTGCAGCCGGCCGCGGTGCGCGGACCGCGCGGGCAGCGCCTTCAGCGCCTCGCGCAGCACGTTCTCGGCGCGGTCGACGATCGCGGCGCCGTCCGCGCGGGAGGCGCGGCGCAGCAGCGACTCGCCCCACGCGGTGAGGAGTTCGCAGCGCCGGGTGCTGTCGGGCGGGGCCAGCATGACGGCCGTCTCGTAGGCCGCGTCGGCCTCGCCGGCCTCGCCCGCCGCCTCGTGGAAGGCGGCCCGGGCGGCGAGGGCGGGCAGCCGCAGGGCGGGGTCGTCTCCCGCGGCCTCCTCCGCGCGCAGGAACGCCTCCCGCGTCTCCTCCGCCTCCGCCCCGGCGCCGCGCAGGGCTCGCGCCAGGTCGAGCAGGGCCCGGCTGCGTACGGCGCCGGGGGCGTCGTCCAGCAGGGCGCGGGCCGCGCGCAGTTCGGGGGCGGCCTCGGCGGGGCGGCCGAGGTCCAGCAGGAGCCGGCCGCGGCGCAGCAGGCGGGACCGGTGGAGCGTGCGCCAGCCGCCCGCCGTCCGCGGTGCCGGGCCGCCGTCCGCCGGGGCGTCCTGGGCGGCTTGGACGTCTTGGGCACCTTGGGTGCCTTGGGCGCCTTGGGCGCGGCGGGTGACGGCGGGCCAGGGCGGGGTGTCCTGGGCGAGGACGCCGAGCGCGGCCGTCAGGTGGTCCCGGTCACGGGTCAGCCGCCACAGGTCGCTGTGGCAGGCGGCGAGTTCGAGTGCGGCCTCGGCCCGCTCGGCGCTGTCGGCCGGGGCCGCGCGGTGGGCCGCGGCGAGTTCGCCGGCGGCCTCGCGCAGCAGCTCCGCGCGGCGCTCGCCCGTGCGGGCCGCCGCGGTGCCCGCCTCGGCGCGCAGCACCCGGCCGAGGACCAGGCGGGCCCGTACGCCGTCGCCCGGTGCCGTGGCGGCCCGCACCGCGGCCTCGGCCTGGGCACGTGCCCGGTGCAGCGTCTCCGGGTCGGCCAGCGACCGCCACTGTCCGAGCAGCCGCTCCGCCTCCGCGCCGGGCTCGGGCGTGACGAGGTCGGGCAGGTAGAAGCGCAGGACCCGGGCGGGGATGCGGGCGAACAGCTCGGTCTCGACGTCGCCGGAATCCGGGGTGCCGCCGCCGTCGCCGGCGGGCGGGGGGCTCGCCGCCGCGCCGTGGTCGGCGAGCCGGGCGGCGGCCAGGGCGGCGAAGTTGCGGGTGCCCTTGCCGAAGCGGCGTTCGACGTAGGCGGAGCAGTGCTTGAGGACGAGTCCGGCCGTGTCCTGGTCGAGGGAGCTGAGCAGCAGGTCCTGCACCCGGCCCGGGTAGGCGAAGCAGGGCTGATCCTCGGTGCCCGGCAGCTGGCGCAGCACTCCGCCGAGCAGGACCTCGGCGAGTTCCATGGGCCCGGTGTCGGGGAGCATGGCCCGCTGGACGAGCTGCATGACCGGCAGCGTGAGCGGGGCCGCGGCGAGGTAGACGGCGAGGCGGACGGCGCCGGGTGAGGCGGTCGCCCGGAAGGCGCGCAGCAGGTCGTCGTCGCTGCGCGGGCCGGTGGCGGGCGGGGGTTCGGGGACGGCCGGCGCGGCGGCGGGGGTAGTCCAGGCGGCCCAGGCCCGTTCGCTGGTGGGACCGGTGCCGGACAGCAGGCGGGCCCAGGTCTCGAATGCCTCCGGGGTGGGCTGGAGCACGGGCACGGGGCGGGCGCCGCCGGCCGGCTCGTCCCAGCTCTCCTCGTCGGGCAGGAAGGTGATGCGCCCGCCCAGTTCCGCCGGGCGCAGGAGCCGTCCCGGTTCCGCGGGCAGCGCGGTGCGGCCCCACAGGCGGGGCGGCAGCGGCTGGACGACGGCGAGCGGGGAGGAGCGCGGCCAGTCGTGCAGGAGCCGCTGGGCGCTGCCGTTGCGCCACAGGGGCCCCACGCAGTCGCTGATCACCAGGGTGAGGCAGCGGCCGGAGGGGTCGTGCAGCTCGTCGGGCGAGCGCATCCGGACGCGGCGGCCGGGCCCCGCGGTGGTCCCGACGAGGGGGGCGCCGGAGGCGTCGGCGTACAGGTGGTGGACCCGTACGCCGGCGAAGGCGCCCGACTGCTGGCAGGCCTGCCGCAGTTCCTCGACCATCTGTCCCCAGACGGCCATGGCGGGGCCGGTGTCCATCAGGAGCTGGATGTCGCAGCGCCGGCGGCGGGCGGGGCGCCGCACGGGCAGCACGATGCCGCCGGCGGCGGCGCGCTCGGCGGTCGCCTCCTCGTCGATCGGCCCGTCCCCGGACGCGGTGGCGGTGGCCCGGTAGCGGCCCAGGGCGCGCAGGGCCTTCTCCAGGCCGAGGAGGCCGGGCAGCGCGGTGGCGGCGGGGGCGCGCACCGGGAAGAGGGACGACGCGCCGTCGCCGCGCGGCCGGTCGCCGCCGCCGGAGACGTGCAGGGGCACCGGTGCGGAGGGCGGGTTCCCACCGGTCCGGTGGGGCGCGCCGTCCGTGTCCGCGCCCGTTCCCGTGCTCGTGTCCGTGTCCGCGGCGCGCGGTTGTCGCGCGCGGGAGTCCCGGGAGCGCCCCGGCGGGTCGGCGGGGGCGGACCCGGGCCGGTCCGGGGCGGCGCGGGAGCGGGCGGGGCCCAGCTGCCCGGCCAGCCACAGGGCGTCCGCGACGTCCTCGGCGGCCGGGTCGAGGCCGCCCCGGCGCAACCTGCCGATCAGCTCGTCGAGAGGCGCCCCCTGCATACGGCCGTCACCTCGACCGGTCGAGCGGCTGCATCAGCATCTCCGCGATCCGCTCCCGGGTGAGCCGTTCCGCCTGGGGGGTGTGCTGGGTGAGGAAGAGGGCGTTGAGCAGCTGGTCGGCGGCGACCACCTCGCCCGGTTCGCGGTCGAGGAACCGGGCGATCAGGTCGCGGCCCGCGCCGACGCCCTCCTCGCCGAGGTGGGCCTCGATCATGGCGGTGAGCTGTTCCTCGCCGGGCGGCTCCAGTTCGAGCTGGATGCAGCGCCGCAACAGCGGGGCGGGGAAGTCCCGTTCGCCGTTGGAGGTCAGGACGATCATCGGGAAGGCGGTGCAGGCGATGCGTCCGCCGCGTACGGCGACCCGGTGGCCGTCGTGGGTGAGGACCTCGACGACGGGTTCGCGGTCGGCGACGCGTTCCAGCTCGGGGATGGCGAACTCGCCCTCCTCCAGCGTGTTCAGCAGGTCGTTGGGCAGGTCGAGGTCGCTCTTGTCGAGTTCGTCGATGAGCAGGACCCGGGGCAGTTCGGAGGGGAGCAGCGCGGTGCCGAGCGGCCCGAGCCGGATGTAGGACCCGATGCCGGGCGCGGCGTCCTGCCCGGCGCCGCGGGCCCGCTCCAGCTGGACGTCCTGGAGGCGGCCGATGGCGTCGTAGCGGTACAGGCCGTCCTGGAGCGTGGTACGGCTGACGATCGGCCAGCGCAGCACCCGGCCCAGGCCCAGCTCGTGGGCGACCGCGTAGGCGAGGGTGGACTTGCCGGTGCCCGGGTTGCCGGTGACCAGGAGCGGGCGGCGCAGGTACAGGGCGGCGTTGACCGCGTCGACCTCGGCGGGGCGAGGCGCGTAGTTCTCCACGAGGCGGCGGCGGACGCCGAGCCGGCGCGCGGCACCGGGGTCCTCCGGACCGTCGTCCGGCCCGTCTTCCGGCCGGTCCTGCGCCCGGGCGAAGTCCCGCCAGGGCGGCGGCGCGGGCAACCGCGTCACGCCTTCGTGCGGCTGACCCACTCCGCGGTAGATCCGCCAGTCGTTCACCATGGGCTCCTCCCGGCTCTGGTGATCTTGCAGCGGGCCCGGGCCGTCCGAGGTACGACGTTACCGCCCGGCAGCCGGGCCTGCCGAGGTATCCGGGCGTCCGGTGCCGCTTCCGGCCGCCGGACGTCCGGGTGGTGCGGGGGTGACGGACCGTCAGGCGGGGGGCCGGTCCCCCGCCGGGCCGGCCATGAGGGGTGGTTGCATGATCTCCGTTCCGTACGGGGGGCGGTCGGGCGGGTCGTAGAGGACGGCGATCCTGCCGGTGAGGTTCTCGCTGCGGGCGGTGTCGGGGTCCGAGACGTCGATGCGCAGGTCACGTATGTGGCGGTGCAGGCCCTTGGCGCGGCCGGCGAGGGCCAGCAGGCGGGCGGCCCGCCGGTGGAACGCCCGGCACTCCTCGTGGTCGTGGCCGTCCCGGCGCCACAGCACCAGCGGGTGCCCGGCGGCCAGGGCGGCGGCCATCGCCTCCCGTCCGTCGCCGCCGGCGACGGGTCCGCAGAAGACCGGAACGCACCCGTCGCCGCTGCCCGACAGCCGGCCGTAGGCCGCGACCCTGCCCTCGCGGCGCTCGCCGGCGCGGTGGCCGTCCGCCGTGGCCTCGCCGCGCAGCGGCACGCCGGACAGCGGGCCGCGTGCCGCGCCCGCCCAGCGCCGCCGCCATTCGGGGCTGGGCGGGCGGGCGTTGCGGCGGCGGTCGCGCACGAGGACGCTCCGGCGCAGCCCGAGCGGCATGGAGTGCTCGTCGAAGAGGTCGGCGTCCTCGTCGGTGGCCTCCTCGGGCGTCAGCCGCCACTCGTCGAGAGGCTCGTCGAACAGGGCGCGCGGCAGGAACGCCTCGACGACGGCCAGGTGTTCGCCGCGGTCGCCCAGGCCCAGGGCCTTGGCCAGCGGCTCTCTCAGGTACTGCTGGAGTTCGTGGCGGCGCACCCCGAGGTCGTTGCTGTAGACGGGCGTGACGTCCCGGCCGTCGTACAGGAGCCGCACGCTCAGCGGGTAGCGCTCGCCGTAGACGGGCTCGCCGATGTCGACCAGGACGTCGGCTCCGGCCCGGGTGGGCCGCTGCCGTACCAGGACGGGGCCGGTCCGCCGGGGGGTCCGCGCGCCGAGCCCGTCCAAGAGGCCGTCGATGTCCTCCTGGATCGCCGGGTGGGCGTACAGGGTCGCCTGTTCGTCGATCCACCGCACGAGGTCGCGCAGCCGTTCGGAGTCGGTGTCGGCGGGGTGTTCCAGGGCGGTGTGCCGGGCCACCTTCGCCGCGTACAGCAGGACCGCGTCGAGGTCGAGTTCGGGTCTGCCGCCCTTGCCGCTCAGTTCGCGCAGCCCGTGCAGCAGTCCCGCGCCCTCCCGCCAGGTCCGCGGGTCGTGCAGGATCGGGGAGCGGTAGTCCTCGTGCACCACGCGGGAGCGGACCTCCTGGACGAGGTGCATGACCTCGCCCGGGCCGCCGGGCGGCGGCAGGTGGGCGAAGTGCCCGTACAGGTGGACGCGGAGCGCGGGGGCGAGGCCGGGGGCTCCGGGGCCGCGCAGCCGGGTCTGGGTGCGGGTCCAGTCGGGGTCCGTGCCGGGGCGGGTGAAGCGCGCCAGGTGGTGCAGGTCGTGCTCGCGCAGGACGGTGTGCAGGAGGTCGCCGCCGCGGACGTCGTACAGCTCGCGCAGGGCGGTGATCGGGACGGCGGCGCCCTCGGTGCGTCCGACGCCCTTGTTCATGGCGATGACGGCGCCGTAGCGCAGGTCGACCACGGGGCCGCCCGAGACGCCCTCGACCGGGAGGCTGCCGCTGAGCAGCAGCGCCTTGCCGTCCAGGGCGCCGGCCTCGCCGATGCCGTGCCGCATGCCGAGGGCGCCGGTCTGCCGCGACCAGCCGTGCAGGCTGACCGGGGCGGGGATGGTCGGGGCGCGGTCGCTCAGCCAGACGCAGCGGGCGTCGTCCGCGTCGCGCACCCGGACCAGCGCGATGTCCGGGAAGTCCCAGCGCGCGCGGCCCTCGTGGGGCGGGTCGGGGCGGGGCTTGGCCAGCACGACCTCGCCGGTGGTGGTCCCGCCCTGCCAGGTGACTCCCACGGCACGTCCGCTCCGCCACACCTCCGCGCCCCCCTTTCCCACGACGTGAGCGCAGGTCAGCAGCCAGCCCGGAGCGATGAAGAAGCCCGATCCCCAGTACTCGCCACGGTCCGGTGCATACCCGTCACCGGGTGCGACGATGCGCGCGAGCGAGGGGCGCACCTCTGCTTCGAGGGCGCTCATACGGCGCCGGAGGCCGGTGTTCCGTCAGGGGCGGCGCCACCGTCCGCGGGCGCCGGGCGCGGACGGCCGTCCTGCCGGGCGGGTTCGGTCCAGGTCAGGGAGACGGACAGGGAGGCGTTCCCGCCGGCCCCCGCGATGGCGCTCACCACGCTGCCGGACTGCGCCGACAGTTCGATGCCGAAGGTCACGCCGACCTCGACCGGTTCCGTGGTGTCCAGACCGGCGCGCAGGGAGCGCACGACGCCGCCCACCGTGTCGGCGAGCCCGCCCGCCATGGTGATCACGCGGTCCCGTACGCCGGTGTCCTGGTAGCCGTCCTCCGCCGGTGCGGCGTCGTCGGCCGCCGTGATCCTCGCCCATACGACGGTCCCGTCGTCGAGCCGTATCCGTTCGATCCCGCCAGCCACGACGCCCCCGTCCGTCCGCTTCCGGCTCCCCGCTTGCGGGGAAAGCCCCCTGCCCCAGTGGGAGCAGAAGGCTAACGCCGGATGAAGGCGAGGGCGAGGGTGCGCGAACGGGCCGCACGGCGTCTTTCGGCCGTTTCCTCGCGTGGGCGGCGGCCTGCGCGCTTCAGGCGGCTCAGGCGGCCTGCGCGGTTCAGGTGGTTCGAGTAGTTCGGGCGGTTCGAGTGGTTCGGGTGGTTCGGGTGGTTCGGGTGGTTCAGTCTTCGTCCTCGTCGTCCAGCCGCGCCAGCCAGGTGGCGAGCCGCTCGACGGGCACCTCGAAGTCCGGGTTGAGGTCCACGAACGTACGCAGCTGCTCGGCAAGCCACTCGAAGGTGATCTCCTCCTCGCCGCGCCGCTTCTCCAGTTCCTCGATGCCGCGGTCGGTGAAGTACATGGGGCTGTTCTCCTGCGTGCGTCCGTGTCCGACTTCCGTCCCACAGCCTATGCAACCGTCCGCCCCACGGGACGCGGGCCGCCGGGGCGGGCCCCCGGGGGGCGCGTGCGACGCCCGGGAGCGGTGCCCGCGCGGGACGGGCGGATCCGCGCGCCGTTCGGGCCGGAGCGGGGCGGTCCCTGTTCGGAACGGAGCACGGCGGCCCCGTTCGGAACGGAGCGCGGTGATCCCGTTCAAGCGAGACGGGGCGCGGTGAACCCCGCTCTCAGGCCGGAGCGGGGCGCTCCGGCCTCCCCGCGCGCGAGAGGCCGTGGGCCAGGCCCAGTGCGCCGTGGGCCAGCAGCAGCGCCCCGGCGGTGGTCCAGTCGCCGCTGCGGTGCCGTATGCCCCACGCCAGGAGCGGGGCGCCCCCGGCCAGCTGAATCAGGGCCAGGGCGCGGGCCCTGGGGCCGTCCGCCCAGGGCATCCAGGGGCCGAGAGGGCTGACGTCGACCGCGGTGCGCCATGCCGTCCCCCCGGTCTCCAGGACGCCCGACTCCGCCTCCGACGCCCGGGCCGCCGCGCACAGCCGGTCGGCGGGCTCCCCGGTCTCCAGCCCGTCGGGCAGGGCGACGCCCACGCGCGTGAGGACGGCCACTCCACCAGAGCGCAGCAGCCCAACGTGGTGGCGCGACGCCCACGCGCGTGAGGACGGCCAGCAGGCCGCGCAGGCGGGCCCGGGCGTCGGAGGCGGGGTCGGGTGCCGTGAGCCGGTCGAGGGTCTGCACGTCCAGCACCGGGTCGAGGCCGAGCCGCGCGGCGAACGTGCGCAGCGCCTCCCCCTCGCCGGCCGGGGCGCCGTTCGCGAGCCACACGTAGCCGACGGACCGGCGGAAACCGGAGGCGAGGGTGAAGCCGGCCCGGTCGGCGTCCCACCACAGGGCCAGGACGGGCCAGGGCGCGCCGACGGCGAGAGCGGCGGCCCAGCCGGTGAGGACGCGGTCGACCGGTTCGCCCCCGTGCCGCCACGGCGTGCCCTCCGGAACGAGCACGCTCCACTCCTCGCCGGCGGACGTGAACAGCATGCGCTCACGCAGCAGCGGGGCGGCGAGGGCGACGGAGTCCGGTGCCGCCCGGCACAGCAGCAGGGCGCCCGGCGCGGGCCCGGCGGGGCGGCCGGCCGAGGACTCTTGCGTCGACAACATGCCCACAAACTAGGGCAATCCACCCGCTCGAACCGATCACTGATCACCTGAACGGGTGCCTTGACAACCCCACACCGCGATATATCGTATTGCTACGGGACGCGATATGGCTCGTTGCGTCGAGTCCACTCGTCCGGCCCGGTGCGGTCCGGCCCACTCCCTTCCGTTCCCTTCCGTTCCCTTCCGTTCCCTTCCGTTCCCTTCCGTTCCCTTCCCCTCCTTTCCTCTTCGTCCCCTTCCATCGCCTTCCGTCGCCTTCCACCCCGGTCCGGTCTGGTCCGTTCCGTTCTGCTTCCAGGAGGTCTGCACCATGTCCGAGTGGTCCGTCGCGGAGCCGCAGAAGCTCACCTTCCCGGAGCCCGTGAGCGAGCTCCGGGTCCGCATCGTCGGCGGGACGGTGAACGTGGTGGGGACGGACGAGGGTTCCGCCCGCCTGGAGGTCTCCGAGATCGAGGGCCCGCCCCTGACCGTGACCCAGCGGGACGGCACGCTCACGGTGGCCTACGAGGACCTGACCTGGAAGGACTTCCTCACCTGGCCGGACCGCGGGAGCCGGCGCCGCAGCGCGGTGGTCTCCCTGGCCGTTCCGGCGCGCGCGGACGTGGAACTGGGCGTGGTCGGCGCCACGGCCGTGGTCTCCGGGACACAGGGGCGGACCGAGGTGAAGGGGGTCTGCGGGGACACCACGCTGGTGGGTCTCACCGGCCCGGTGCGGGCCGACACGGTCTCCGGGGACCTGGAGGCCCAGGCCCTCACCGGAGACCTGCGCTTCCACTCCGTCTCCGGGGACCTGACCGTGGTGGAGGCGGGCTCCTCGGTCCGGGCCGAGTCGGTGAGCGGCTCGATGATCCTCGACCTGGATCCGGCCGGCCGTCCCACCGACGTCTCCCTGACCGGCGTCTCGGGTGAGATCGCCGTCCGGCTGCCCCACCCGGCCGACGCGCAGGTGGAGGCCGGCACGACCGGCGGGACGGTCTCCAGCGCCTTCGAGGATCTCCGGGTCACCGGCCGGTGGGGCGCCAAGCGGATCACCGGCCGGCTCGGCGCGGGCAACGGCCGGCTGAAGGTGACGACGGTCTCCGGCTCCATCGCCCTGCTGCGGAGGCCGGCCGAGGAGGAGCCGTGGGACCGGGCGCCGCAGGACGCCGGGCCGGCGGGCGGCGCGCAGGGCGGCCCGGGGGACAATTCCGTTTCCGGCCGCGACGACGGAGCCACCGGCGCCCCGGCCGACGGCTCGACCGACAAGAAGGTGCTCTGACATGCCCCCCGTCTTCGCCCACGGCCGCCTCCGCCTCTACCTCCTGAAGCTGCTCGACGAGGCCCCCCGTCACGGCTACGAGGTGATCAGACTCCTCGAAGAACGCTTCCAGGGCCTGTACGCGCCGTCGGCGGGCACGGTCTACCCCCGTCTGGCCAAGCTGGAGGCCGAGGGACTGGTCACCCACACCAGCGAGGGCGGACGCAAGGTGTACTCCATCACCGACGCGGGCCGGGCCGAGCTGGCCGACCGCAGCGGCGAGCTGGCCGACCTGGAGCTGGAGATCCGCGAGTCGGTCGCCGAGCTCGCCGCCGAGATCCGCGCGGACGTGCGCGGCGCGGCGGGCGACCTGCGCCGGGAGATGCGGGCGGCGGTCGGCGCGACCCGCCGGGGCACCGGCTCGCCGTCCGGCGAGTCCGGCGAGTCCGGCGGTCCCTTCGGCGGCTTCGCGGACCTCGGTGACAAGGCGGCCTGGCAGGTCGCCAAGGAGGAGATGCGGCGCGTCAAGCAGGAGTGGAAGGAGCAGGCCCGGCGTGCCAGGGAGGAGAGCCGCCGGGCCCGCGAGGAGGCCGAGCGCGCCCGGCGCCAGGCCAAGGAGGCGCAGGAACGGGCCCGGACCCAGGCGCAGGAGGAGGTCCAGCGCATCGCCCGGCGCGTCCAGGAGCAGGTGCAGGACCACTTCGCACGGGGTGACTGGCCGACGGGACTGCGCGAGGGCCTGGCCGAACTGGCCAGGGAGTTCGGCGACTTCGGCAAGGAGTTCGCCTCCGGCCGGTCCGGCGCGGGCGGCGGCACCGACTCGCATGCGCCCCGATCGGAGCACCCCCGCTCCTCGGAAGACTCCCGTGCCTCGGAAGACTTCCGTACCCCGGAGCACTCCCACACCCCGGAGTACTCCCACACCCCGGAGGACTTCCCGGCCGACTACCTGCCGTCCTGGGCCCACGAGGACGCCGCCGACTCCTCCGGCGACCCGGCCCGCGACCTGGAACGCCTGCTGGACCGTTTCCGGGACGGCATCCGCGACGCGGCCCGCGACCACGGCGTCACCCCCGACCAGCTCCGCGACGCCCGCCGTCACCTGTCGGCGGCGGCGGCTCACATCGGGGCGATCCTCCGGGCGCCGAAGACCTGACACGGCCGCACCCGGCACTCCGCAGGCCGGGTGCGCCACCGGCAGACCTCGGGGCCGCCACGGGAACGGAAGCCGGCGCGCACACCGCCGAAAGCGCCCGTCACCCCGCCTCGGCGCGCCCCGCCCCGTCCAGCACCCTGGTCACCGACTCATAGGTCACCCCGTGGTCGGCGAGGACCTCGGCGGGCACACCGGGCCGCGTGGTCAGGGCGAGGAGGAGGTGCTCGTCGCCGATATGCCGGTCGCGTCGGGCCAGGGCGATACGCAGGGACTTCTCCAGCACCTCCTTGGCGCCCCGGCCGAAGCCGCGCCGCCCCGACCACCAGCCCCTGTCCTCACGGTCACCGGACATCGCCCCGGTGCCATGGACCTCCTCCACCCGGGCGACGATCTCCGAGACGTCTATCCCCAGACCGGCGAGGGCGTCGGCCTCGGCCCGTGACAGCCCGGCCCGCCGCCGCGCCTCGCCCAGCGCCCGCCGCACCGACTCCTCACGCCCCGTGATCCCCAGCGCCGACAGCGCGTGCGCCCCACGGCCCTCCCCGCGGTCCAGCAGGGCCAGCAGCAGGTGCTCGGCCTCGACGGTCCGCGCCCCTTCGGCCTGCTCGACGGCCCCCTGCACCACGGCACGGGCGTCCTTCGTGAACCGTTCGAACATCAGCGCCTCCCGTACTTCTTGTGCACGGCCTGCCTGCTCACCCCGAGCTCCGTGGCGATCTCCTGCCACGACCAGCCTTGATGGCGCGCACTGCGCACCTGCACCGCCTCCAGCTGCTCCAGCAGCCTGCGCAGCGCGGCGACGGCCCGCAGCCCGACCCGCGGGTCGCGGTCGCCCGCACGCTCGGCCAGATCCGTTGCTTCGGTCATGACGTCAACGTAAGTTGACATCCCGACCGCGTCAACCCCAGTTGACACCCCGGCCGTGCGGGACAAGTTGACACCCCGGCCGTGCGGGACAAAGCGAACGGCGGGCCCGGGCACCCTGCCCGAACCCGCCGCAGACGGAGCGAACGGTGACGCTACGTCAGGAGGCCGACGCCAGCACGATCTTGCCGAACTGCTCCCCGGACTCCATCCGCTCGAAGCCCTCACGGGCCCGCTCCATCGGGAGCACCTCGTCGATGACGGGACGGACACCGGTGGCGGCGCAGAAGGACAGTAGGTCCTCCAGCTCGTCCTTGGTCCCCATCGTCGACCCGACGACCTTCAGCTCCAGGAAGAAGATCCGGGTCAGCTCGGCGTGCGAGGGCCGATCGCCGCTCGTCGCCCCGGAGATGACGAGCGTGCCGCCGGGCCGCAGCGACTTCACCGAGTGCGACCAGGTGGCGGCCCCCACGGTCTCGATCACGGCGTCGACCCGCTGTGGCAGCCGGGCACCCGGCTCCACCGCCTCCACCGCCCCCAGCTCCACGGCCCGCTTCCGCTTGGCCTCGTCCCGGCTGGTGGCGAAGACCCGCAGCCCCGCAGCCTTGCCGAGCACGATCGCGGCCGTGGCGACACCGCCGCCGGCCCCCTGCACCAGCACGGAGTCACCGGGACGCACCCCGGCGTTGGTGAACAGCATGCGGTACGCCGTCAGCCACGCCGTCGGCAGACAGGCGGCCTCTTCGAACGACAGCTCCTTCGGCTTGGGCAGCACGTTCCACGTGGGCACGGCGACCCGCTCGGCGAACGTGCCCTGATAGCGCTCGGTGAGGATCGAGCGGGGTTCCCCGGGCCCGACCCCGTGCCCGGTCTGCCCGATGACGGAGTGCAGGACGACCTCGTTGCCGTCCTCGTCGACCCCGGCGGCGTCACAGCCGAGGATCATCGGCAGCCGGTCCTCCGTGATGCCGACCCCGCGCAGGGTCCACAGGTCGTGATGGTTGAGGGAAGCGGCCCTGACATGGACGACGCTCCAGCCGGGGCGGGCCTCGGGGGCCGGACGCTCCCCCAGTTCCAGGCCGGACAGCGGCCGGTCGCGGTCGATTCGGGCGGCGTAGACAGCGAACATGACCTTGACGATAGGGTCCGCGCCCGCCGTCCGGAACCGTCCGGTCCTGTGAGACACGCCCTCTTGCGGACCGCCCGCGCACCACGCCCCTCCCACGAAAAGGACCGTCCCGAAAAGGACCGTCACGAAAAGGACCGTCACGAAAAGGACGGTCACGAAAGGGCCGGCCACGAAAAGGACGGCCCCGCCCACCCGGGCGAAGCCGTCCTCGGCACATCACGTCACATCACGGCACCGGCTTACGGTGCCACGTCATGGCACGGCACCGTGCTCACGATGCCACGTCACGACACCGGCTCACCGCCGGGCGACGCCCTCCGCCCGCGCGGCCGCCGCCACCGCGGCCGTGACCGCCGGCGCGACCCGCTCGTCGAACGGCGACGGGATGACGTAGTCCGCCGCGAGGTCGTCCCCGACGACCGAGGCCAGCGCCTCCGCCGCCGCGAGCTTCATGCCCTCGGTGATCCGGGACGCCCGCACCTGCAGGGCGCCGGCGAAGATGCCGGGGAACGCCAGCACGTTGTTGATCTGGTTGGGGAAGTCCGACCGCCCGGTCGCCACCACCGCCGCGTACTTGTGCGCGACGTCGGGGTGCACCTCGGGGTTCGGGTTGGCCATGGCGAACACGAACGCGCCCTCGGCCATCGACGCCACCGCCGTCTCCGGCACCGTACCGCCGGAGACGCCGATGAAGACATCGGCGCCCTTCAGGGCGGTCTCCAGCGATCCGGTGAGCCCGGCCTTGTTCGTGAACTCGGCCAGCTCCCGCTTCACCGGCGTCAGGTCGTCCCGGTCCGCCGACACGATGCCCTTGCGGTCGGTCACCGCCACGTCCCCGACACCGGCTTCCACCAGCATCTTCGCGATGGCGACACCGGCCGCGCCCGCGCCCGAGATCACCGCCCGCAGCTCGCCCAGCGACCGCCCGCTCAGCCGCGCCGCGTTGCGCAGCGCCGCCAGCGTCACGACCGCCGTACCGTGCTGGTCGTCGTGGAAGACCGGGATGTCCAGCCGCTCCTGGAGCTTGCGCTCGATCTCGAAGCACCGCGGCGCCGAGATGTCCTCCAGGTTCACGCCGCCGAACGAGGGCGCGAGCCGCACCACCGTCTCGACGATCTCGTCCACGTCCGTGCAGTCCAGCGCGATCGGAACGGCGTCCACGCCGCCGAACTGCTTGAACAGGATGGCCTTGCCCTCCATCACCGGGAGGGAGGCCTGCGGCCCGATGTCCCCGAGCCCCAGGACGGCCGTACCGTCCGTCACGACCGCCACGACCGACGACTTCCACGTGTAGTCGTGGACCAATTCCGGCTGCTCGGCGATCGCGCTGCACACCTTCGCGACGCCCGGCGTGTACGCCAGGGACAGGTCGTCCTTGTCCCGGACCGGCACGGTGGCCTGCACGGCCATCTTGCCGCCGCGGTGCAGCGCGAACGCCGGATCGAAGGAGTCCAGGGGCTCCGCACCGCCCTCCTGGCCCTTGTTGCTCTTGTCGTTCTCCTGACTGCTCGCGCTGCGAGGATTGACGATCTCCGCTGCCACTTCGTTTACCCCTTAGCTTTTCTTGTCGTGAGGGTTTGTCCACTCCTGGTGAGGAGCGGGCGGGACCGCGCAAGGCCCTGACCGTCGGATGCGCGCGAGCGCCTGCGCGACGGGCGCGCCGCACACGCGCCCTGAGCCCCGGATGAGGGGTGTAAAGAACCTTCTTACCCGACGGACGCCCCCGCCGACGAGTCCATTCGGAGCAAGCTCACATCACGGACGCCGAAGGTCACCCGCAGGTCACCCCGGGATCACGACGACGTCATATGCCGGTGACATCCCTCATAGCCCGACATCCGGACAAGGTTCCGCCGAGCTCTTGACAAGTCCACGAAAGGGAGACCCGGAGAAGGGCGAGCGGACCCGAGGATGTCCGCATCCTGAGACGCGCCGCAGATCTTCCTGTCGGAGCGATCGATCACCGGAAGGGTTCGGTCGCGTTGTACCGACCTGTTGGGGTTCGAGGTGGCACCCGTTATCCGATTTTGACATGACGAGCCCCCTGAACGGCTCAGTCCGAATGGCAAGATGCCGTCATCACACGAGGTCGCGACACTCGAAGGTGTGTGCGCCAGTCGACCGCCGTGTGCTCCCGTCGGCCCACGGCACGGCACCCGCCGGGCCCGCTCGGCGGGCGCCCCGTCCCATCGGCACGTCCACCCATCCGCCGGAGGAACCACCATGACCGCACGCTCCACCCGTCGTACGACCGCAGCGCACTCCCGGACAGCAGTGGTCGGTGCGATCGCGGTCGCAGGCGCCCTGCTGCTCACCGGATGCGGTGACCAGACCAAGAACACCAAGGACAAGGAGTCCGGCGGCACGAACGCGTCGGCGGACGCGGCTCCGCTCGCCGGCAAGCTGCCGCAGGCCATCCGCGACAAGGGCGTCATCAGGGTCGGTTCCGACATCGCCTACGCCCCGGTCGAGTTCAAGGACGGCTCCGGCAAGGTCGTCGGCATCGACCCGGACCTCGCCGCGGCGCTGGGCAAGCAGCTCGGCGTGAAGTTCGAGTTCCAGAACGCCACGTTCGACACCCTCATCGGCGGGCTCGCCTCCAAGCGCTACGACATCGCCATGTCGGCCATGACCGACACCAAGGAGCGCCAGGAGGGCATCGACGAGGACACCGGCAAGAAGGTCGGCGCGGGCGTCGACTTCGTCGACTACTTCACCGCGGGCGTCTCGCTCTACACCAACAAGGGCGACGACCAGGGGATCAAGACCTGGGACGACCTGTGCGGCAAGACCATGGCCGTGCAGCGCAACACCTTCTCCCACGACCTCGCCAAGGAGCAGGCGGACAAGTGCGAGAAGGACGGCAAGAAGGCCCTGAAGATCGAGGACTTCGCGACCAACCCCGAGGCCGAGACCCGGATGCGCTCCAAGGGCGCGGACGTCGTCTCCGCCGACTTCCCGATCGCCGCGTACTCCGTGAAGAACTCCGGCGGCGGCAAGTACTTCCAGATCGTCGGCGACCAGGTCGAGGCGGGCCCGTACGGCATCGCCGTCGCCAAGGACAACACCCAGCTGCGGGACGCGCTGCAGGCGGCCGTCCAGGCGGTCATCGACAACGGCGAGTACAAGAAGATCATCGACAAGTGGGGCGTCGCGGACGGCGCGGTCACCGAGGCCAAGATCAACGGCGGCTCCTGACCCGCCCCGTTCGTCCCGGCCCGAAAGGTTCCACCCGTGACTGTCGACGTCAGCAAGACGAACGGTCCCGACGCGACGCCCCCCGCCGGACCGGAGGCCATCAAGGCCGTACCGGTCCGGCACCCGGGGCGGTACGTGTCCGCGGCCGTCGCACTCGCCCTCCTGGGCGCGGTCGTCTACGCCTTCGCCCAAGGCAAGATCAACTGGGGTGCGGTCCCCGACTACTTCTTCGACGACCGCATCCTCGACGGTGTCTGGAACACCTTGCTGCTCACGGTGCTGTCGATGGCGATCGGCATCGCCGGCGGCGTCCTGCTCGCCGTGATGCGCCTGTCGAAGAACCCGGTGACCTCGTCGGTCGCCTGGTTCTACATCTGGTTCTTCCGCGGTACGCCGGTCCTGGTCCAGCTCTTCGTCTGGTTCAACCTCGGCCTGGTGTTCGAGTACATCAATCTGGGCCCGATCTACAAGGACTACTGGTCGTCCTTCATGACGCCGCTGCTGACGGCGCTGCTCGGCCTGGGGCTCAACGAGGCCGCGTACATGGCCGAGATCTGCCGCGCCGGTCTGCTCTCGGTCGACGAGGGCCAGACGGAGGCCTCGCACGCGCTCGGCATGAGCCACGCGAAGACGCTGCGCCGGATCGTGATCCCGCAGGCGATGCGGGTGATCGTGCCGCCCACCGGCAACGAGGTCATCAACATGCTGAAGACCACCTCGCTGGTCTCGGCGGTGCAGTTCGCCGACCTCTTCAAGCAGGCCCAGGACATCGGCCAGAACGCGGGCTCGACGGTGGAGATGTACTTCCTCGCCGCCGCCTGGTACCTGATCATGACCTCGGTCCTGAGCGTCGGGCAGTACTACGTCGAGCGGTACTACGCCCGCGGCTCCAGCCGCACCCTGCCGCCGACGCCGCTGCAGCGCTTCAAGGCCGCCGTTCTTCCCACGCGCCGCCCGAAGGGGGTCACGGCATGACGCAGTCCTCCCCCGCCATGGTCAAGGCCGAGGGCGTCCACAAGTCCTTCGGCCAGGTCGAGGTCCTCAAGGGCATCGACCTGGAGGTGAAGCCGGGCGAGGTGTTCTGCCTCATCGGCCCCTCCGGCTCCGGCAAGTCGACCTTCCTGCGGTGCATCAACCACCTGGAGAAGATCAACGCCGGCCGCCTGTACGTCGACGGCGAGCTGGTCGGCTACCGCCAGAAGGGCGACCGGCTCTACGAGCTCAAGGACAGCGAGGTCGCCCTCAAGCGCCGGGACATCGGCATGGTCTTCCAGCGCTTCAACCTGTTCCCGCACATGACGGCCGTCGAGAACGTCATGGAGGCGCCGGTGCAGGTCAAGGGCGTGAGCAAGGCGCAGGCCAAGGAGCACGCGATGCAGCTCCTGGAGCGCGTGGGCCTGGCCGACAAGGCCGGCAACTACCCCTCGCAGCTCTCCGGCGGCCAGCAGCAGCGCGTGGCGATCGCCCGGGCGCTGGCCATGGAACCCAAGCTGATGCTGTTCGACGAGCCGACCTCGGCCCTGGACCCGGAGCTGGTCGGCGACGTCCTCGACGTCATGCGCGACCTGGCCGAGACCGGCATGACGATGGTCGTCGTCACCCACGAGATGGGCTTCGCCCGGGAGGTCGGCGACAGCCTGGTCTTCATGGACGGCGGCGTGGTCGTCGAGTCCGGCAACCCGCGCGACGTCCTGACCGACCCGCAGCACGAGCGGACGAAGGCGTTCCTGTCCAAGGTGCTCTGACGGCACCGGCGGCGAGGGGCGGTACGGGAGATCCGTACCGCCCCTTCCCTCTCCCCGTTCCCCTGGCTCAGGGCAGCAGCTCCGGCCGCAGCGCCAGCTCACGCAGCTGCGCCCGGGTCAGGGGGAACGTCTTGAGCAGCGGGCCCTGCTCGCCGGTGCCCCGGAAGCCCGTGGAGTCACGGATGTCCAGTACCGTGCCGTCCTTCAGGAGCAGGCGCGCGGCGAGCTCCGGTCCCCACTGGGGCCGCCCTCCGTCGTCGGGGTCCTGGACGGACTCCCAGACGGACAGCCGGGACCCGTCGGGCAGCCGCTCGGTCGTGCAGTCCCGCCGGTCGGCTCCGCCGTCGACGGTGCACGGGTCCTCGGCCGGGTCCGTCTTCCACGGGGCCCCCGGGGCGCGTACCCGGACGACGAGGTACCCGGTCCCGCCGTTCCGTTCGACGGCGTACTCCCCGTCGTAGGGCCCCACGTCCTCGGGCGGCTCCGCGTCGGGCACCTGCTTGATCAGGCGCGGCAGCGACACCTCGCGCACCTCGCCGGTTCCCGGGGGCAGCAGCCCGGCGAATCCGGCGGCGCCGGTGCCGGTGCCGCCGCCGGCCGGTGACGCGGCCACGTTCCCTCCCGACGGGCCGGGCAGTACGCCGGACCCCAGGACCACCGCCGCCGCGACCGCCGCCGCGGCGGCCCCGGTCACCGCCGCGCGGCGCCGCCGGCGCAGTCGTGCCGCCCGGGCGAAGACGGCCTCGCTGCCGCGCCCGGCCGGCACCGGGACCGTCTCGACGGCCCGGCCCAGCAGCGCGCGCACCTCACCGCCGTCCTCCCCCGTCCCCCACTCGCTCATACGTGCTCCTCCCGCACCGCGGCCCTCAGCGCCGCCAGTCCCCTCGCCGTGTGGCTCTTGACCGTGCTCTCCCGCATCCCGAGCAGCTCGGCGGTGGCGGCCACGCTGAGGTCCTCCCAGTAGCGCAGCACGAGCACCACCCGCTGTTTGGGCGCGAGCCCCGCGAGAGCGGTCCGCACCATCAGCCCGGTGTCGCTGTCCACCAGGTGCGCCGGGCGGTCCGGCACATCGCCGTACGCCTGCTCCCGCCGCCAGAACCGGCGGCGGGCCGAGATGTACGTGTTGACCAGCGTCCTGCGCGCGAAGGCCTCGATGTTCTCCAGCCGTCCGTGCCGGCGCGCGCCGAGAACGACCTTCACCAGCGTCGTCTGGACGAGGTCCTCCGCCTCGTCGCGGTTGCCGCACAGCAGATAGGCACTGCGGAACAGCGCCGTGCGTCTGCCCTCGACGAAGGCGTGCAGAGCCGCTTCTGCGCCCCGCGTCATCCCTCCCCCTTCCCGGCCCACCGGGTACGGACCGTCTCACCCCTTCCAGTGCGTTGGGGGGCCGGACAGGACGCGGAAGAGGCGGCACGGATTTCTCCGTACCGCCTCGTGACCGTCGAACAGGGGGCGTCCGGGACCGGGTTTGCTCGGAACTGGGGTTGCCCGGGACCGGGTTACTTGAGGGCGAGCAGCAGGGTGTCGGACGGGGAGCACCACACCGGCCGCACCTCGCCGAAGCCCTTCTCGCGCAGCACGCGCGCGTGCCACGCGGCGGACGGCATGTCGCCGTCGGCGTGCTCGCCGTAGATTTCGAAGCGCCGGGCCGTCGGTCCGGCGAGGACCGGGTCCTCGGCCGCGAGCTGCCACCACTCGGCCCAGTCGAGGGCGCCGTCCCGCCTGGCCTGTTCCATGCGCGCGTGCCGCTGGGCGCGCTCGGCCTCGTTGATGCGGGGCGTCGTCTCGTCGATCATGTGGTCCGCGTTCATGAAGACACCGCCGTCGCGGACCAGCTCCGCGACCCGGCCGTAGAGGACGGTGAGGGGTTCCCGGTGAAGCCAGTGCAGCGCGGTCGCGGTCAGCACGGCGTCGTACGTGTCGTGCGGCAGCTTCGCCGTCCAGTCGGGGTCCTTGAGGTCGGCGGTGACCAGCGTGACCCGTTCGTCGCCCGCGAAGGTGCCCCGGGCGATGGCGAGCAGGGCCGGGTCGAGGTCGACGCCGGTGCTGGTGGCCTCCGGGAACCGCGCGAGCAGCCGGGCCGTGATGCTTCCCGTGCCGCACGCGAGGTCCAGCACGCGCGGGGCGGGGCCGACGAGGGCCTCGACCATGTCGAGCATGATCCGGAAGCGTTCCTCGCGGTCCGGCATGTACCACTCCTGCTGCCGGTCCCAGCTCTCCTGCCAGGCCTGCCAGTCGGCGGCGGCCGTGGTGGTGTCCGCGTCCGTCATCGAACCTCCCTCACCTAGGTCACGTAATACCCTGGAAGCGCGTTCGGCTGTTACCGAGCGCAGGCACGACCATAGAGCCCCTCCGTAAGGACTACAAGTGGAACTGGCCTATTACTCGGATTACGCCGTACGCCTCGTCAACACGGAGGAACCGATCCGGGGCAAGGACTCCCTGACCTCGGTCGAGGCCGTCCGCGGACTCTTCGGCGAGAACCGGTCGGCGGCCCGGCGCGCCACCGACGCCGACGTCACCCGCTTCCGGTCGGTCCGGGCGCGGCTGCGGGCGGTCTTCGAGGCGGCGGACGGCGGCGACGAGACCCTCGCCGTGGACCTGCTCAACTCCCTGCTGCTGGAGTTCCCGGTGAGCCCGCAGATCTCCGGCCACGACTTCCGCGACGACGACGGCCGCCCCCTGTGGCACATGCACCTGGCGGACCACCCGTCGAACGCCACCGCCGGTTACACCGCCATCGCCGCGATGGGCCTGGCCTTCCACCTGACGGAGTACGGCGTGGACCGCCTCGGCCTGTGCCGGGCGACCCCCTGCCGCAACGCCTACCTGGACACCTCCACCAACCGCTCCCGGCGCTACTGCTCCGACCGCTGCGCCACCCGCGCCAACGTGGCGGCCTACCGCGCCCGCAAACGCCTGGAGGCGGACCGGCCCGACAGCACGGGCCTGACGGCCGACAGCGCCCAGCCGACCAGCGCGAACGGGGAGCGCTGAGCGGGCTTGCGCGGCCGGAAGCGGAAGCGGACCCGGCCGAGCACCAGCTCCTCGGGGACGACCCCGTAGTCGGTGCTGTCCCCGCCCGCGTAGGCGTTGTCCCCGAGCACCCACCAGCCGCCCTCGCGCCGCTCGGCGGCCCGCTTGACGACGAGCAGGTCCTGCTGGAAGGGATGCCGCAGCACGACCACGTCACCCGGCCTGACCCGGGCGCCCCAGTGCACCAGGAGCCGGTCCCCGTGGTACAGCGTGGGCACCATCGACGGCCCCGTCACCTCGGCCGGCCCGAACGGCAACGCACCCCTCGGGCGTTCGGTCCCCTGCGACAGCTCCGGCATCACCCGGCACCTCCCCGGTCTTTCCTCCACCAGTCCCAGTCTCACCCCGGACTTTTGTCCTAAGCCCACGGGGGCACCCGCGAAAACACGTCTCCCAGGGAGTAATGTCCCCCCTGAGAAGACGATCACGAGGAAGGATTGCTCCATGCTTTCCCGCCTGTTTGCCCCCAAGGTCACGGTCAGCGCGCACTGCGACCTGCCCTGCGGTGTGTACGACCCGGCCCAGGCCCGCATCGAGGCGGAGTCGGTGAAGGCCGTCCAGGAGAAGATGGCCGCCAACGACGACCCGCACTTCCAGGCGCGTGCCACGGTCATCAAGGAGCAGCGCGCGGAGCTCGCCAAGCACCACGTCTCCGTGCTGTGGAGCGACTACTTCAAGGCTCCGCACTTCGAGAAGTACCCGGAGCTGCACCAGCTGGTCAACGACACCCTGAAGGCCCTGTCGGCCGCCAAGGCGTCGACCGACCCGGCCACCGGCCAGAAGGCGCTGGACTACATCGCCCAGATCGACAAGATCTTCTGGGAGACCAAGAAGGCTTGATCGCAGCCTAGGCTGCCTGACCTGCGCTTTCGCAGTCGCGCTGCTTAGCTGTCCGCACCCGGTCCGCAGGCCGCCGAGCACGGCGTCCGTGACGGCCCGGGTGCGGTCTTCTTCGCCCGGCCACAGGTGCACGTAGATCCGCAGCGTGATGACGGCGGACGCGTGCCCGAGGACCATCCGCACCTGCTTGACGCTCGCGCCGCCGGCGATGAGCGCGGAGGCGTAGAAGTGCCGCAGGTCGTGGGTGACCATGTGCGGCAGCTCGACGGCCTTACGGCCCTCGCGTCCGGCGACCCCGTTCCCGGCCCGCCCGAAGCGCTTTTCGAGCCCCATTCCACTCGGCCCTCCACCGCCGATGGTCGAGCGGCTCCCTCTCCTCCATCGTGAACAGCCACTCCTTGGGCGGGACGCGCGGCGAGGAGCGCGTCGGCGACGACCTCGCCTACCGGGACCGTACGCCGGGACTTGGCAGTCTTCGGCGGGCCGATCTTCCCGGGCTGGAGCCGCTGCCGCTCGACGCGGATGGTGCCGGCCTTGAAGTCGACGTCCGACACCTTCAGGCCGAGCAGTTCACCGATGCGCAGCCCTGATCCGGCCAGGGTGACGATCGCCGCGCGGATGTACGGCGGCATCACCCGCGCCATCGCCTCGGCCTGCTCGACCGCGGGCGGGGTGACTTCCTCGTCCGGCCTGGCCGGGAGGGTGATCCGGCGGCACGGACTGGAGGCGATGGCCTTGTCGTCCACGGCCGCTGTCATGACGCGTACGAGGACGTCGTAGACGTTCCGCACACTGCCGGGGCCGAGCTGGCCGGACAGGTGCTTGAAGAGCACCTGTCTGTCGTTGCGGCATATCGCCGCCATGGAGCGGACACCCAGCGCCGGTGCGGGGTGGAGCCGGAGCGCGTTGTCGGTGATGCGCTCGCCCGCCTCGCTCGCGATGAGCGGGCCTTCCCACTTCTCGGCGTACTTCTCGAACGTCACGCGGCCGGTGCGGAAATCAACGTACTGGCCGGTGACCATGCTGGCCGTGACCTCGTCGAGCCAGCACTGGGCGTCGAGCTTCCGCTCGAAGTGGCGGGCGTGCTCTTTGCCGTCGAGGTCGCGGTAGCGGGCCCGCCATTTACCGTTGGAGGCCGCCGTCCGGTTCATCTTGACGCCGGCTCCAAGAGCCCTCACGGAAACCGCCGTACACGAGTTGTACGAAGAGACCGGCCTGACCGTGAAGCCGGAGGCCTTCAAGGTCGCCCACATCATTCACGGCGCCGGGGGCGTCGAAGCGCCCAACGGCTTCCTCACCGTCGTCTTCGCCGCCCATGAATGGACCGGCGAACCCGAAAACCGCGAGCCGCGCAAACACGCCCATGTCCGCTGGGTCGACGCGGACACCATCCCTGAGAACTTCGTCGGCACCACAGCCGGCGCCCTCCACTGCCACCTGAGTGGCCGGCCGCAGGTCTCCCTGGACGGCTGGAGCTGGTGCCGAGCATCGCACGCCGCACGGCCTGGGCAGCCTCCTGCCCCGGCCGGCTCACGAACCACACGTCGATCTCCGGCGGACTCCCGCCCCGGCGATCGGCCGGTCTGCTCGTACACCGTCACCCCCGGCCACGGGCCTGCTCATCCGCCACGACCGTGAAGTTCTTCCTGAGCACGGCGGCCTTCACTTTGTCATGGAGAGGCAAAGCCGTCCTGCTGTCCTCTTGCCTCCATGCCTCCGCTTTCGAGCGCGGACCGACACGCGCCGCGAGTCCCTTCATCCGAACGCCCCGGCAGAACCCTTGTCGAGGGAGTTGTGAGGCGGCTGCCATGCGCCGGCTCAGCGTCTGAGGGCCTCCACGGGCTGGATGCGGGACGCCCGCCAGGCGGGGTACAGCCCGGCCAGCAGTCCGGTGGCCAGGCCGATAGCGGGCGCCGCCGCGACCGTGGCGGGGTGAACTACGGGCGTCCAGTCCCGGACGAGGGCCACCGTCACCACGGTGAGCACGCCGATCGAGGTGCCGACCAGTCCACCGAGCGCGCCGAGCACGCCCGACTCGGCGAGGAACTGCGCCGTGATGTGGCGTCCCCGGGCGCCGAGCGCCCGCCGCAGGCCGATCTCCGCAGTGCGCTCAAGCACTGCCACCAGGGTGGTGTTGGCGATGCCCACGGCGCCGATCACCAGGCAGATCGCGGCGAGCACGAGGAACAGCTGGCTCAGATCGCTGCTCACGCTGCCGCGCAGAGCGCGCGGATCCGGCGGGGGCACCGCCTTGAGGTACTCCGGGTGATCGGGGCGCAGCGCGGTGGGGGCCTCGTCCGCGATCTGGCGGGCCGCGCCGAGATCGGTGGCGATCAGCATGGCGGCGCCCTCGTCCGGTGGTCCCCACATGCGCATCGCCGTACGGTGCGGGACGACCACGGACAGCAGCAGGTCCGCCTTGCGCTCGGTACCGCCGATGATGCCTGCGACCGTGAACGGCTGGTCCCCGATGAACACCGCCGGACGGGTCTGCAGCGTGGTAATGCCCAGCCGGGCGGCGACGCCGCGGCCGATGACGGCGATCGGCTGGGACCTCTGCGCGGCGTAGTCGTCGTAGAGCCGGCCCTCGACGACCGAGGCGGCGGCGGCCCGCAGCACGCCGGGAGACGCTGCCACCACCTCGACGTACTCGCTGTCGGCCGCTCCGCCCGGTCCGGTCACGGGTGCTGAGCGGACGGCAGTGGTCGGCGGCAGGTTCACCGGCCAGTACACCCCGGCGTCACGTACTCCGGCGAGCCGCTCGATGCGCGCTTCGGCGTCGTCCGGGAAGGCGGGACCGGCGAACTCGTTGTGTTCCCGGGCCACGTCCTGGACGGTGACCTCCGTCGCTGTCAGGGCGTTGAAGCGCGCATCGATCTGCGAGGAAGCGGTGGCGGTCAGGCCCAGGATCGCCACGAAGGCGCCCACGCCGAGCACCGTCCCGAGCGCGGTGAGCGCGGAGCGGGCCGGCCTCTGCAGCATCCCGGCGAGAGCCTCGGCCAGCAGGTCCCGCCACCCGAACACCGACGGCGGCACCAGGAGTCCACGGCGACGGATCACGATCGTGCTCCCGTCCTGAGCGGTACGGCAGGAGGTGTCTCCTCCAGTACCCCGTCCCGGATTGCGAGGGTACGGCCGCCTTGAGCAGCGACCTCCGGGTCGTGGGTGATCACGACGATGGTCATGCCGTCCTCATGCAGCTCTCTCAACAACGCCATCACGGAACGGGCGTTGGCCGTGTCGAGGTTTCCGGTCGGCTCGTCGCACAGCAGCACCGACGGGCGGGCTACGAGGGCCCTCGCGACGGCGACGCGCTGCCGCTCGCCGCCGGACAGCGTGGTCGGGACGGCATGGGCCCGGTCCCCGAGTCCGACGCGTTCCAGCGCGGCAAGAGCGCGGCCGTCGCGCTCCTTGCGCGGCACGCCGTTGTAGAGCATGGCGAGCGCGACGTTCTCCAGGGCGCTGCGGTGCGGCAGGAGATGGAACGCCTGGAAGACGAAGCCGAGACGACGCCCGCGCAGAGCTGTGAGCTCGGTGTCCTTCAGTGCCCCGGTGTCGATGCCGTCGAGGAGGTACGTGCCGGTGGAGGGCGCGTCCAGCAGGCCGAGAATATTGAGGAAGGTGGACTTGCCGGATCCCGAAGGGCCCACCACGGTCAGGAAGGATCCTGCGGTCACGGTGAGCCGGCAGGGCTTCAGGGCCTCGACCGGCGGCGTTCCGGGGTAGGTGAGACCGACGTCCCGGAATTCGATGACCGGCGGGCGATCGTCGGGCGGGAGCGCCGGGGCGTCGAGCGTCATGTCCCGTCGCCGACCGTTCCTGTGGAGCCGTCCGTCGTGGCGTGGGCGATTCCGGTGACGACCTCGTCACCCGCTCGAAGCCGGCCGCCGCCGAATGGGGTGACGGCGACGTAGCCGTCTCCGGTCGTGCCGGGGCGTACCTCGACCCGGCGCCGGTCGCCGGAGCCGGTGACCACGGTGACCACCGTCCTGCCGTCGCTCCCGGAGCTGAGTGCGGTGATGGGCACCACGAGCGCCTTCGTCCCGGTGGAGGCCGCCTCGATGGTGAGTCGTACGTCCTGCCCGGTGAGGCGTTCGTCCAGCGGGCGGTCCGGAACCACCTCCACCAGGTAGCCGGACGTCTCGGGTCCGGTCTGCGCCCCCTCCGCCTCATTCTGAGGCGGCTCGGTGGGGGTTGCAGCGACCGAGGCGACCCGTGCCGAGGCGGTCACGCCGGTCAGCTCGGAGTGGATCTCCACCCGCTGCTGCGGGCGCAGCAGCCCCTTCTGGTACTCGGGCACGTACGACTGGACGAGCAGCCGTCCCGCCGACACGGTGAGCGAGGTCTGCGCGGCCTCACTGCCGACCTTCCCCTGCACGGCGTCAAGTCGTCCCGGGAAGCTGCCGAGGTAGACGACCTCGCCGGCGGGAAGCATGGGACCCGAGGCGGCCTCGGCCTTCGCCAGTGCCTTTCGGGCGGCGGCCAGGTCCTCGGCTGCTCGGCGCACGGCACGGTCGGAGTCGCTCCTGCCGCCGGCCGCTCCGCTCTGGCCCGCGTCCGCGCCCGTGCCCGCCTCGCGTGCGTCCTCCAGAGCCCGTTCGGCCTGCTTCACGGCCTCCTGGGCAGCGGTGAGCGCCGCGCCCTCGTCGTCCTGTGCGGGCAGCGGGTCATAACCGACGGCGGCGTAGAGCGCCGCGAGAGCGGTCTTGGTACCGGCGCCGAAGAAGCCCTTCCTGTCCTGACCCGTCTGGTGGCCGAGACGCCCGAGAGCGGTCTGCAACTGGCGTACGTCGTCGCCGGACGCGCCCGGGCGCAGATCCCGATACGAGGGCAGCGAGCCCTGCAGGGCGATGACCGGCCGTCCGCTCACCTCGACGAGGACCTTGCCGTTCCGCACGGCCTCGCCCTGGCGCACGGGGAGCCGCGTCACCACCGGGGCCGTGACCCCCTCGCCCGCCCCGACCTGTGGTTTGATCCGCAGGGACTGTTCGGCCGTCACCTGGCCGCGGGTGATGACGGAGGTGACCAGCACGCGGTGCTCCACCGGGGCGGTGAGCACATCGGCCCGAGGCGGGCCCGCGTCAGCGGCGGCCTGCGCCGGCGACTTGACGGTGCCGGCGACCAGTACCCCACCGACGGTCAGGGCCAGCGCCGTACCGGCGACCGCCAGCGCCCACCGCCGACGCCGCGCCACGTCACTGCGCGGTGCCGGTTTCGCCGCGTCCTCCTGGCGTCCGGTCATCCGCTCACCCGCCGAGCACGCCGCTGTCGGAACCGGCCCCGGGCGCACACGAGCGCTGGGCGGCCCGCAGCCGATCCATCCCCTTGCTCTGGACGCTGGCCGGGAGACGGGTGTCGCCGGTCTCCGGATCGGGGTCGGGGTAGTCCGCGAACCCCTGCCTGCGCATGCAGGCGCTGAACGCCTTGCTCGCCGCCAGCGTCTTCGCGGACGGCTTCTCGTCGCGCCGTGGTGGCACCCGGTCCTTGCAGGCGGCTTCGGCGCGGGTCAGGGAATCGGGGTCCTTGGCGGTCGCGTCCTTGTCCACCCGGAGCTGGCCGTCGTCCCGCCGCTCCAGGGTGACGCCGTGCTGCTCGAGGCAGCCGAAGTAGGCCACCTCCTGACTGCTTGGCGCCGGGGAGTCGCTCGCCTCGGGCGTCCCGGAACCGGAACACCCGACGGCAACGGCCGCGAGGAGCACCGCGGCGGCGGCGCGACGGCCACGGCGCGAAACCGTGCGCACGTCATACATGGACAGACCCCCAAGATCCCGAACAAGAGAGGAAGAAAGCCACAGAAGGTGGCAGACAGTCACGCGGTCCGCCGAGGTCGTCCACCAGAAGGATCCATTACCCCGACGACATCTTCGCGATCATCCCATAGGTGTGAAGAACAGAAAACCCTAGACATGACTTCCTCAACTCCCGTCTAATTGACCCCGTTTGGGTCCGACAGCCCTCGGAACCGGGTCACTCACGTGGGGGGTTTCCATGAACAACAGCACCACTGTGCGCCGGCTCTCCAGAATGGCGCTGGCCGTGACAGCCGTCGCCGGCATCGGTCTCGCGTCGGCTCCGAGCGCATCCGCCCTCACCAAGGACGGTGCGCTGGAGGCGTACGAGTTCGGCCTGTACTACAACTCCGGTCAGCTCGGCTGCGTCTTCGACCTCGCGAACTCCGACTGGAACTTCTCGGGTGACACGTTCTGGAAGGTGAGCGGCACCTGCAACGGCATCGGCCAGAGCACCAACGACAACACGGCCTCCTACCGCAACCGTGACAACGAGACGTGGTGGGTCTACACGGACGCCGACGGCGACGGCGCGGAAGGCACCCTGCCCGCCGGCTACGCCGGTGACGCCAGCAGCACCTTCAAGAACGAGATCTCCTCGGCGTTCCCGTACGACGCCCACTGATCGCCACGACGGTGCACGTGGCGGGCGGCGCAACGGGGTCCCTGCGCGCCGCCCGCCACAAGGCTTTCGCACATCACCCGAGGACCATCATGCTTTCGTCACCCACAAGCCGCCGCACTCTGCCCTGGGTCAGCGTGCTCGGGGCCGTCGTCCTGCTCAGCGGGTGCTCCGACACCGATTCCCGCGCCGACGGCGGGGCCGAGCCACAGGTGACCTCGATCCCCACCCTCACCGAGGCGACGGCGCTCAAGTTCCCGCTCGACGCCTATGAGGCGACGGACGAGCAGAGCCGCACCCTGGGCCGGGCACAGGGGGTCCTCACGTCCCAGTGCATGGCCCGCTTCGGCTTCCGCTACCAGGACAAGCAGGACGACCCGCCACAGGGCCCGCAGGGCAACTCCCGCCGGTTCGGGGTGAGCGACCTGAAGACGGCCTCACAGTACGGCTACCGCAACCCGCGCACCGCCCGGTCCGACCCACCGGACACGGGCCGGGGAACGCTGAGCAAGTCCGCCGAGCTCGCGCTCATGGGGGACGCGCAGGATCCCAAGCACCTGCCGGCCAGCCAGGAGGAAGCCGAGCGCCAGGGCGGCAGCACGACCAAGGTCAACAATCAGCGGATCCCGGTCGGCGGCTGCATCCGCGAGTCCTTTCTCAAGCTGTACGCCCCCAAGCCGGGCAGCGTCGACCTGCTCTACGTCTTCAATCTGCGCAATCAGGCCGACTCGGAGTACCGCGGGGACTCCCGCGTGCGCGCGGTCAACCAGAAGTGGTCCGACTGCATGGCCAAGTCCGGGTACAAGGCACGTGACCCGCACAACGCGGCCAAGGAGCTCGGCTTCGACGGCGCGCGCTCCAGCGCTCAGGCCGTCAACGCGGCCAAGACCGACGTGGTCTGCAAGCATCGGGTCAACCTGATCGGCGTCCACTACGCCGTGCTGTCCGCCTACGAGCAGCGCGCCGTCGAGAAGAACGCCGAGACCCTGAAGCTGGCGAAGGACCAACTCGACGAGCGACTCCGGCTCGCTGCGAAGCTGACCGGCTGAGGCGCCTCAGGGACGGCTCAAGCGCCTTCGTGCGGCAGCAGCGGCTTGCGTTCCACCGGGGAGACGGAACGACCCGAAGGCGGAGATCTGCTCCGGGACCTGCGCCAGGTGGATGGTGTCGGTGACGGCGACCTTGAGGACCCAGCAGTCCTCGCCGACCACGTGGTGCGCCTCCCGGACCTCGGGCGGGCGGTGAGTTCCGAAGCGCCGACGGCCATGGCGGTGTGGGACAAGTCGAGGCTAGGGGCTCCCCCAAGCACGAGCTGCCTGCCACTGGATCGCGAGCAGTCCGCACACAGTCCGCAGGACATCCGCTCGAGACAGTCGCACCCCATCACCACCCATCACCAAAAGGCCAGTTCAGGGCCCTGCGGCCACCATCGCCGCAGGGCACCGACCCACCCCATCGCCAGGAGGCCAAGAAGGCCTGAGCCGGCGCTCCGCCTCCACGACCCGCGATCGGTGCACCATCGCAGGCCGGAACGGCGAACGGAACGGCCCGGCCGCGGGAAGCGGCCGGGCCGTTCCGGCGTTTCAGGACCCATGGGGAGACGTCGGGGAGACGAGGCCAGGACGGCCGGCGCCCGCTCCCCGCGCGCCGGGTGCGGAGGAAAACGGGCCCGCAAAGGCCGCCGGCCTTCCTCCCCGGATGCCCGGTCCCGGCCGGGGACGCCCTGGCCGGCGCCGGGTACGGACGCGAACGGCTCGCCCGGCAGCGTCCGCCGGCACCGGACCGGGCGGTCCGTGAGAGCCCCCGACCAGCCCGGACGACCAGTCCGGACGACCAGCCGGGCAACGGCCGGACGACCGCCGCCGCGCCTCGCGGAGGGAGCCGTCAGGCCGTGGAGGCGGGACCGGGCGGCAGATGGACCGTCATGACCAGGTGGCAGCTCTCGGTGCCCGCGCCGCGGTAGGTGTGCGGGGTGTCGCCGTCGAAGGCGGCGGTCTGCCCGGCTTCGACGGGGTATTCGGTGCCGTCGACGACCAGGGTCATCCGGCCTGCGGTGACGCTGACGGTTTCCACGACCCCGGCCTGGTGGGGGTGGCTGGGGTATTCCTCGCCGGGCTCCAGCCGCCAGCGCCAGACCTCGACCGGGGCCGGGCCCGACGTCGTCAGCATGAGCCGGGCCTCACTGCCCCGCTCCCCGGTCCACAGCGGCGCCACGGCATCGGCGGCCACGACGCGGACGCGCCCTTCGGCCGGTCCCTCCATCAGGGCGGAGACCGAGACGCCGAGGGTGTCGGCCAGCCGGACCAGGGTGGCGAAGTTGGGGTTGCCCTGGGCCTTCTCCAGCGCCACCAGGGCGCCCTTGCTGACCTGTGCCCGCCGGCCGAGTTCGTCGAGGGACAGGCCGGCGCGGGTGCGGGCCGCCCTGACGTTGTGCGCGAGCGCCCGCAGGGCTGCGGCCGTCTCGGCCATCCGATCACCATCCTCAAGAGTGGGCCACTGCACTGCACCACACGGTCGTTTGGTTGACACCCGCCGGTCGGTGCGTTGTACGGTGCGGTCGTTCCATTGATAGTAAGGGATGCACCGTGATCGCTCTGCTGCTGGCCCTGGGCAGCTCCCTCGCCTACGGATGCGCCGACTTCCTCGGCGGCCTCGGCGCCCGTAAGGCCCACGTCCTGCGCACCGTGATGATCGCCGCTCCGGCCTCCCTCGCGGTCGAGCTGCTGCTGTGGCCGGTGCTCGGCGCCTCGTTCGGCGCGGGCGCTCTCGCCTGGGGTGCCGCGTCCGGTGTCGCCTCGGCGGCCGCGTTCGCGCTGCTCTACCGCACGCTGGCGATCGGCCCGATGAACGTGCTGTCGCCCGTGACCGCGCTGGTGTCCGCCGTGCTGCCCGTCGGCGTGGGCCTGCTCCAGGGCGAGCACCTCGGCCTGGCCGGCCTGGTGGGCCTGCCACTCGCGCTGGCGGCGGTGGTCCTGGTCAGCGCCGGACACGGCGCCGGGACGGCACGCCCGTCGCGCACCGCGCTGCTGCTGGCCTTCGGCGCGGGCGCCGCCATCGCCCTGCAACTGGTCTTCCTGCACCAGGCGCCGTCCGACAGCGGAGTGGCCCCGCTGATCATCGGCCGGGCGGTCTCCTCGGCCGTCACCCTGGCCGCGGCCGGGCTGATGCGCCGCAGGCTGGGCTCCGAGCGGCCCGCGTACGCGATGTCGGCCGCCGCGGGCGTGCTGGACTCGGTGGCGAACCTGCTGTTCCTGCTCGCCGCCCGCAGCGGGGACCTCGCCGTCGTCGCCGTGATCACCGCCCTCTACCCGGCCGGCACCGTCCTGCTCGCCCGCGGTGTCCTGGCCGAGCGCGTCCACCGCGGCCAGCTCGTGGGACTGGGCACCGCCGCCGTCGCCGTCAGCCTCCTCGCCCTCGCCTGAACCCCGCCCCGCCTCTGCAAGGAGCACCGCATGTTCATCCAGCCCCGGGACGCCGGACTGGACGAAGCCGAGTGGCAGACCTGGATCGCCGACGGACACGACTTCGGCCTCCTCAGCGTCAACGGCCCGCCCGGCCGGGCGCCCGTCGCCGTCCCCACCCACTTCACCGGCGGCGCCGGCCACCTCCTGATCCACCTCGCCCGCCCCAATCCGGTCTGGCAGACGATCGAACACGACCCGAACGTCCTGTTCACCGTCTTCGGCGACTACGCCTTCGTCTCCGGCCCCTGGCGCGCCCGGGCCGGCACCCCGCCCACCGACGGCGTTCCCACCAGCTCCTGCACGGCCGTCCAGTTCACCTGCCGCGCCCACATCGTCGACGGCCCCGAGGCCAAGGCCGAACTGCTGCGCCGCCGGCTCGCCCACTTCCAGCCCGACGGCGACCACGCCCCCGTCGCCGTCGGCCGGTCCCCCTACGGGCGGATGCTGTCCGGCATCCGCGGCCTGCGGCTGGACGTCACCGACGTCAGGGCCAAGTTCACGTACGACGACCACAAGCCCGTCGAACAGCGCGCCGACGTCGCCGGCCGCCTCACCGAACGCGGCCGGGGCCTGGACGTGCCGGCCGCTCGCCGGCAGCTCCGCCGACTGGACCGCACCGGCCCCTGGAAGCCCTGACCGATCCCGCCCCGACACACGAACGGACACCGCCCATGACCACTTTCCGCCTCGCCCCCGCCGTCGCCGACGCCTTCCCCGGCACCCTCATCGCCGTGGTCACCGCCACCGGCTTGCGCGGCCACGAGCCCTGGCCCGGCACCACCGCCGCCCTGGAAGACCTGGAGCGGCAGCTCGCCGACGGCACCTGGCGGCCCGCCGACGAGAGCGACCCGCGCATCGAGGCGTGGCACACCGCCTACCGCTCCTTCGGCACCAATCCCCGCCGCGTCCGCCCCAGCGTCGACGCGCTCGGCCGCCGCCTCGCCAAGAAGGGGAGCCTGCCGCGCATCAACCCGGCCGTCGACTCCTACAACGCCGTCTCGGTCCGCCACGGCCTGCCCGCCGGTGCCTTCGACCTGGCCCACGTCACCGGCGACGTCGACATCCGCCACGCGGACGGGACCGAGACCTTCACCCCGCTCGGCGAACCGGACACCGTCGAGCACCCCAAGCCCGGCGAGATCGTCTACGCGGACACCGACATCGTCCTGACCCGCCACTGGAACCACCGCGACGCCCACCGGACCCGTGTCACCGAGGACTCCACCCACGTCGCCTTCGTCCTCGAGACCCTCCACGCCCCCCGCGACGGCGACCTCGTGAAGGCCGCCGCCGACGAGCTGCTGGGCCTGCTCGCCCCGCACGCCGACCGGACCGCCGTGCACCACCTCGGCCCCGCACAGCCCGAGGCCACCGTCTGAGACCTGCGCCCGGTCCCGGGCCACCGCCCCCGCCGTGCCGTCGCGCCGCGGGAGGAGCCGCCCAGGCGCGCCGCTCCCAGTGGGCCGCTCCCAGCGCGCCGCTCTCAGCGGGCCGCTCTCAGCGGGCCGGCCGGCGCGGCTCGCGCCACATCGGCCACATGCGGGGGCCGTCCGGCAGGTCGAGGGGCCGGCCGGTGAGGGTGAAGCCGAGGCGTTCGTAGAGCCGGCGGCTGCGGTCGCTGCTCGCCTCCAGGTAGGCGGGCAGGTCCTCGCGGTCGCAGCGGTCGAGGACCGACTCGATCAGTGCGGTGCCGAGGCCCTCGCCCTGCCGCCCGGGGGCGACCGCGATCATCCACAGGTACGCGTGCGCCCGGCCGGAGGGATGGACGCCGGCCGTCAGCCGGCCGATCAGCTCGACGCGCTCGTTGTCCGGGTCGACGGCCGCGCGCAACCGGGCCGGACCGTCGTCGTCCGCCCCGTCGCCGCCCGCGCCGTCGGCGTGGTCGTCGGCGGGCACGGAGAGCCACAGCGCGCAGGCCGCGCCGTCCTCGGTGACGTCGATGCGCCCCTCGGCGAGCACGAGATCGGTGAAAGCGGCCATGAGCCGGTGGTGCGTCGCACGCCGGTAGGCGTCACCGGGGAAGACCCAGCCGCTGACCGGGTCGTCCTGGAAAGCGTCGTCCAGCAACCGGACGACCAGCTCCCGGTCGCCCTCCCCCGCCGTGCGGATCACCACACCCATGTCCCCACCTCTCCCCTCAACTGACTTTCTCCCTCTGGCCGTTGAAGACTAGCGGGCGGGCACGACGGAGGCGGCCGGGACACAGGGGGCGGGCCCCGCACATCGTGGGGCAGTGCGGGGCCCGCCGGGCCGGAGCCCTGGGCGGTGCGGCCGTACGCCGGTCAGGTGCCGTACGGCCCTGGCAGGGCTCCGGGATCCGGGGCCGGGCGCTCAGGTGCTGCGCCGGGTGACGAACTCGGCGAGCGCGAGCAGTCCGCCCGCCGCCTCCGGGTCGGGCACCGCGCGGGCCAGTTCGTGCATCGCGCGGGCCATCCGGTCGGACGCCTGGGTCTGCGCCCAGTCGCGCCCGCCCGCCCGTTCCACGGCCAGCGCGGTCCGCTCCAGATCCTCCTCTCCGGCGCCGTCGGCCCCGTACAGCTCCGCCAGTTCGGCGGCGGCCGGGGTGCCGGAGGTGAGCGCGGCGACCACCGGGAGGGACTTCTTGCGGGCGGCGAGATCCGCTCCGGCCGGCTTGCCGGTGCGGTGCGGGTCGCCCCATATGCCGATGACGTCGTCGATGAGCTGGAAGGCCAGCCCGGCCTCGCGGCCGAACGCGTCCAGCGCGTCGACGTCCCGGGCCCCGGCGCCCGCGTACAGCGCGCCGAGGGCGCAGGCGCAGCCCAGCAGCGCGCCGGTCTTGGCCTCGGCCATGGCGAGCACCTCGTCGAGGGTGACCTCGCCCGGCGCGCGCCGCTCCATGGCCGTGTCCGCGTGCTGCCCGGCGCACAGCTCCAGGACGCACTGCGCGAGCCGGGCGGCCGCCGCCGCGGAGGCGGGATGCGGGTCCTCGGCGAGCAGCCGCAGGGCCAGTGCCTGCAAGGCGTCCCCCGCGAGGATCGCGTCGTCGTCACCGAACACGGTCCAGGCGGTGGGCCGGTGGCGGCGGGTGGCGTCGCGGTCCATCACGTCGTCGTGGAGCAGGGTGAAGTTGTGGATCAGCTCCACCGCCGCGGCCGCCCGTACGGCCGCCGACCGGGCCGTGGGCCCGCCGAGCGCGGCGGCCGCGGCGAGGACGAGCGCGGGGCGGATCGCCTTGCCCGCGTTGTCCGCCGCCGGGGTGCCGTCCGCGTGCTCCCAGCCGAAGTGGTAGAGGGCGACCCGGCGCATCGACTCCGGCAGCGTCGCGATCGCCGCCCGCAGCTCGGGGTCGACCACCTCCCGGGCGCGGTGCAGCAGCGTCTCCGCCTCGTACCCGTCGAAGGGCCCCTCTCCGTCGTCCCAGTGCCCCCCGTCGTCCCGGTGCCCCCCGACGGGCCGGTGACCGGCCGGCGCGCCGGTGGGACGGCGCGCGTCGGTGGTGCGTTGCTTCGTCTCCGTCATGGGTTCACCCATGGGCCCCCTTCGGCAGTGAGCGGACCGTGGCGCTCTTACGGTCTGTGCGCACGTACGCCGAGGGCTTACCCGCCCCGGAGGGCGGGGACACGGCATGCGGAGCGGAATCGATCACTGCCAGCGGCCGATCTCGACGTTCTCCAGCACGCCGAGCGCGTCCGGGACCAGCACCGCGGCCGAGTAGTAGGCCGTCACCAGGTACTTGATGACGGCCTGTTCGTTGATGCCCATGAAGCGCACCGACAGACTCGGCTCGATCTCGTCGGGGATGCCGGTGGCCCGCAGGCCGATGACGCCCTGGTCCTCCTCGCCGGTACGCATCGCGATGATCGACGACGTACGGGCCTCGGTGACCGGGATCTTGTTGCACGGGTAGATCGGCACGCCGCGCCAGGTGGGGATGCGGTTGCCGCCGATGTCGATCGTCTCCGGCACGAGACCGCGCTTGTTCAGCTCACGGCCGAACGCGGCGATCGCGCGCGGGTGGGCGAGGAACAGCTTGGTGCCGCGCCGCCGGCTGAGCAGCTCGTCCATGTCGTCCGGGCTCGGCACGCCGTCGTGCGGCTGGATCCGCTGGTCGTACTCGCAGTTGTGGAGCAGGCCGAACTCGCGGTTGTTGACGAGTTCGTGCTCCTGGCGCTCCTTGAGCGCCTCCACGGTGAGCCGGAGCTGCTGCTCGGTCTGGTTCATCGGCTGGTTGTAGAGGTCGGCCACGCGCGTGTGGATGCGCAGGACCGTCTGGGCGACGCTGAGTTCGTACTCGCGGGGCCGGGCCTCGTAGTCGACGAAGGTGTGCGGGATGTCCGGCTCTCCGGTGTGGCCGGCGGCGAGGTCGATCTCCTTCTCGCCGTACTTGTTGGTGCGCTGCTGCGGGATCGAGCGCCGCTGCCGCAGGTGCTCGGCCAGGGACTCGGCCCGCTCCGCGGTCCGCTCCACCTCCTGCCGGGGCAGCACGAGGACCGTGCAGGCGGTCACCGCGCGGGCGGTGTACTCCCAGATGGCGTCCGCGTCGAGCAGTGCCTGGTCGCCGAAGTAGGCGCCGTCGGCGAGGATGCCGAGGGACTCGTCCTCCCCGTACGGGCCGGTGCCGACCTTCTCGACCCTGCCGTGCGCCAGCAGGTAGACGGCGTCGGCCTGGCTGCCGAAGGAGGCGATCACGTCGCCCGGGGCGAACTCCCGCTGCTCACAGCGCTGGGCGAGGGTGGAGAGCACCTCTTCGTCCTCGTAGGACCGCAGCGCCGGCAGCTCGCCCAGTTCCGCGGGGACGACCTCGACGCGGTCCCCGGTCTTCACGAACGTCACGCGGCCGTCGCCCACCGCGAAGGACAGGCGCCGGTTCACCCGGTACGTCCCGCCCTTCACGTCGACCCAGGGCAGCATGCGCAGCAGCCAGCGCGAGCTGATTTCCTGCATCTGGGGTGCGGACTTGGTCGTGGTGGCCAGGTTCCGCGCGGCCGCCGTACCAAGGCTCTGCTGCGGCCTGGCCTGCTCGGTGCGGACCTCTTCGCCTACCGACATAAGGAATTGCCCTCCCGGTCATGCCCGGTGCGCACCCGCGCCCGGACATCGATGTGCAGGGCCCAGCCTTCACGACGGTCCGCGATCGTGCTATTACCCGAAAGAGCGGGAATGGATCACCGCCCAGGGGGGCAGAGATAGGCGCTCATCCGGCCGCCTCGGCCCGGCGGCCCCCCGGCGCCCGGGGTTTCGCACTGTCCGGATCGGCTCGCACACGGACGCGAACGACACGAACAGGTAGTAACGATCGCTCACTTTCGGTATAGGCACCGGTACGAGCGGGCCGCGCCGGGCGGCCGTCGCCCCGTACGAAGGAGCCGGACCATGGCGAAACCCATGTCCGCGAACAGTTTCCTGAAGGCACTGAAGGCCGAGGGCCTCACCGTCGTCGAAGTCGGCGACTGGCGGCACCACAACCGCAACCACAAGGGACCGTGGGGCCCCGTCCACGGCGTCATGATCCACCACACCGTGACCAAGGGCAGCGCACGCACCGTCGAGATCTGCCGCAAGGGCTACGAGGGCCTGCCCGGGCCGCTGTGCCACGGCGTGATCACCAAAGACGGCAGAGTGCACCTCGTGGGCTACGGCCGCGCCAACCACGCCGGGTTCGGCGACGACGAGGTGCTGCGCGCGGTGATCGCCGAGAAGAGGCTGCCGCCGGACAACGAGGCCAACACCGACGGCAACCGGCACTTCTACGGCTTCGAGTGCGAGAACCTCGGCGACGGCGAGGACCCCTGGCCCGCCGCCCAGCTGGAGGCCATCGAGAAGGCCGCCGCGGCGGTCTGCCGCCACCACGGGTGGAACGAGCGGTCCGTCATCGGGCACCTGGAGTGGCAGCCGGGCAAGGTGGACCCGCGCGGGTTCACGATGGCGTCGATGCGGGGGCGGATCCGGGACCGGCTGAAGTGAACAGATGACCGGCACGTGACCGACAATGGTGCCGTGACCGGCCCGGACGTCCTCCATCCCCGCCTCCCCTCCCCGCTGCTGGAGGTGGCGGACGACCGCTTCGCCCGGCACGGTGTCCGCCTGCTGCTCAAGCGCGACGACCTGATCCATCCGGAGCTGGTCGGCAACAAGTGGCGCAAACTCGTCCCCAACCTCGCGGCGGCGGCCGGCCGGCCGATCGTCACCTTCGGCGGCGCCTACTCCAACCACCTGCGCGCCACCGCCGCCGCGGGCCGCCTCCTCGGCGTGCCCACCGTCGGCGTGGTCCGCGGCCAGGAGCTGGCCCACCGGCCGCTCAACCCGTCCCTGGCCCGCTGCGCGGCCGACGGCATGCGGCTGCACTTCGTCGACCGGGCGGCCTACCGCCGCAAGACCGAGCCCGCGACGCTGGCGGCGATCCTGCGCGCGTGCGGCGCCGAGGACGCCCACGTCGTCCCCGAGGGCGGCAGCAACGCCGCCGCGGTGCGCGGCTGCCGGGCGCTCGGGGAGGAGCTGCGGGACCAGGCCGACGTCGTCGCCGTGGCGTGCGGCACCGGGGGCACGCTGGCCGGACTGGCCGCCGGCCTCTCCCCCGGCCGGCGGGCGCTCGGCGTACCCGTCCTCAAGGGCGGCTTCCTGGCCGGCGACGTACGGCGACTCCAGGAGCGGGCGTTCGGCGGTCCGCGCGGCGACTGGCGGCTGGAGGAGCGCTTCCATTTCGGCGGCTACGCGCGCGTGCCGCCCGAACTCGACGCCTTCGCGGCGGACTTCGAGCAGCGCCACGGCCTGCCCGTGGAACGTCTCTATGTGGCCAAGTTGCTCTACGCCCTGACCGCGCTGGCCGAGGAGGGCGCCTTCGCGCGCGGGAGCACGGTCGCGGCGGTCGTCACCGGCCGCCCCTTCCCCGATCCGGGCGCGTGATCCTGCCCGGCCCCGCTCACGGGGCGGTCTCCCGGTACGCCGCCGCCTCCTCCAGGTCCAGCCGGCGCAGCAGCGTCCGGAGCATCTCGTCGTCGATGTGGCGGCCGTCGCGCAGCCTGACGAACACCTCGCGCTCGGCGCCGATCATCTCCCGGGACAGCCGCCGGTAGGTGTCGTCGGCGCTCTCGCCGGTGACCGGGTTGGGCCGGCCGAGCCGCTCCCACACGGCGTTGCGGCGGCGTTCCAGGACCGTGCGCAGGCGGTCGGCGAGCGGCCCCGGGAGCGCGTTGCGCTCGTCCGACAGCAGCTCCTCCAGGCGCTGCTCGGCGGCCCGTGAGGCCTGCGCCTGGGCGTTGGCCTCCGCGAGCGTCTCGGCCTGCACGTCCCGTCCGGGAAACCGCAGCAGGCGGATCAGCGGCGGCAGCGTCACGCCCTGCACGACCAGCGTGCCGATGACCGTGGTGAAGGTCAGGAACAGGATGAGGTCGCGTCCGGGGAAGGGCTCGCCGCCGTGCACGGTGTGCGGAATGGAGAAGGCGATCGCGAGCGAGACCACGCCGCGCATGCCCGCCCAGCCGATGACGAACGGCGCCTTCCAGGTGGTCTCCTCCTCGCGCGCGCGGATGCGCGCCGACAGCATCCGGGGCAGGAAGGTCGCCGGGTACACCCACACGAACCGGGCCGCGACGACGACCAGGAAGAGGGCGATCGCGTACCGGGCAGCGTCCGCGCCCGCGTACGCGCCCAGGCCGTCGAGGACCACGGGCAGCTGCAGTCCGATCAAGGCGAACACGGATGATTCCAGGACGAACGCCACCATCTTCCACACCGCGTCCTCCTGGAGGCGGGTGGCGAAATCGACCTCCCCCGCGCGATGGCCGAGATGGAGCGCGACGACGACCACCGCCAGGACCCCGGAGGCGTGCACCTGCTCGGCCGCCGCGTAGGCGGCGAACGGGATCAGCAGGGAGAGCGTGTTCTGCAGCAGCGCCTCCCGCACATGGGTGCGCAGCCACTGGATCGGCACCATCAGCACCAGCCCGACGCCGACGCCGCCGGCCGCGGCGATCAGGAACTCCCCGATGCCGCCCGCCCAGGTGGCGCCCTCGCCGACCGCCGCCGCCAGCGCCACCTTGTAGGCGGTGATCGCGGTGGCGTCGTTCACCAGGGACTCGCCCTGGAGGATCGTCGTGATCCGGGACGGCAGCCCCACCCGGCGCGCGACCGCCGTGGCCGCGACGGCGTCCGGCGGTGCCACCACCGCGCCGAGCACCAGTGCCGCGGTCAGCGGCAGGTCCGGCACGATCAGGTAGGCGGCCCAGCCGACGGCGAAGGTGGCGAAGAGGACGTACCCGACCGACAGCAGCGCCACCGGCCGCAGCTGCGCGCGCAGGTCCAGGTAGGAACTGTCGCCGGCCGCCGTGTACAGCAGCGGGGGCAGCAGCAGCGGCAGGACGACGTGCGGGTCGAGGGTGTAGGCGGGCACACCGGGCAGGTACGACACCGCCAGTCCGGCGGCGACCAGCAGCAGCGGCCCCGGCACCGGGGTGCGCCGGGCCGCCGCGGCGACCGCCGCGCTCCCCGCCACCAGCAACAGCAGCGGCATCACGTCCATGCGCCCTCGCCCGCCTCTTCTCCCGCGCGGTCGCCCGCACACCCGTCGTAATCTGGCAATCATGAAACAGTGCACGCACGCCGACGCGCTGCCGCACCCGGAACCCGAGCCGCTGAGCGGGACCTGCCCCGAATGCCTGGCCGAGGGCACGGACCCGGTGCAGCTGCGGCTCTGCCTCACCTGCGGTCACGTCGGCTGCTGCGACTCCTCGCCCGGGCGGCACGCGACGGAGCACCACGAGGACACCGGCCACCCGGTGATGCGGACCTTCGAACCCGGGGAGAACTGGCGCTGGTGCTTCGTCGACCACGTCCTCGTGTGACCCCGGCCCGGGACGGTTCGACCGCCTGACGTCTGGGTACGTCAATCCGGCGCGCGCTCTGCCGATTTGGGCCCGCCCAACCCCTAGCCACTGTGCGTATTCGCGTGTTTACTATGAGTGACAGCAAGGGGTTGGGGTCTCGGGGACAGGAATGTTCGGAGCGCGATAACGTCACCGCTGAACCACGTATCGCGTTACCCCGAGGGGCGACCCTCGGCCCTGAAACACTTGTACCACCTTGGAGGTGAGGGTGTCCCAGATCGCAGGCGAGCCCGTGACCCAGGACTTCGTCGAAGTCCGGCTGCCGGCTGCGGGTGCCTACCTGTCGGTGCTGCGGACGGCCACGGCCGGTCTCGCGGCCCGTTTGGACTTCACCCTCGACGAGATCGAGGACCTGCGCATCGCGGTGGACGAGGCCTGCGCGATCCTGCTCCAGCAGGCCGTGCCCGGCTCGGTCCTCAGCTGTGTCTTCCGCCTCGTCGACGACTCGCTCGAGGTCACCGTCTCGGCGCCGACCACCGACGGTCACGCCCCCTCGCGGGACACCTTCGCCTGGACCGTCCTGTCCGCCCTCGCGGGCAAGGTCTCCTCCGCCGTGGACGAGGACAAAACCGTTTCGATCAGCCTCTACAAACAGCGCGGCGCGGGACCCGGGCCGGCGTGAGGAACGGGGACGGGCCGGTGCGGGACGAAGAGCGCGGCACACGGGAGCTGCCGGCCGAGGGCGCACGTTCTCCGAACGAGGCCCCGCGCACGGCGGACGGCATCGACGGCATCCCCGAGCAGGCCCGGCCGCACCCGGAGGACGCCCCCGTGGGGGCCGGCCTCCCGGCGGACGGGCAGCGGGCCGGGGACGAGGACGGTGCCGTGCGGAGCGCGCCCGCGGACGGGCGGATCGGGGGCACCCCCGTCCGGCCGGTCCGGGCTCGGGCGCGGGCTCGGGAAAGGGCGACGGGCGGGACGATGAGCGAGCACGAGCGACACTCCGAGGACGAGGCGCCGGCCGCGCGCGGCGCCCAGGGCACGCACGATCCGCAGGACCGCAGCGGGGCGCGCGCCCTCTTCACCGAGCTGCGCGCGCTGGAGAAGGACAGCCCCGAGTACGCGGAGCTGCGCAACCGGCTGGTCCGCATGCACCTGCCGCTCGTCGAGCACCTCGCGCGCCGCTTCCGCAACCGCGGCGAGCCGCTGGACGACCTGACCCAGGTCGCCACCATCGGGCTGATCAAGTCCGTCGACCGCTTCGACCCGGACCGCGGGGTGGAGTTCTCGACGTACGCGACCCCGACGGTGGTCGGCGAGATCAAGCGGCACTTCCGCGACAAGGGCTGGGCGGTGCGGGTGCCGCGCCGGCTGCAGGAGCTGCGCCTGTCCCTGACGACGGCGACGGCCGAGCTCTCCCAGCTGCACGGCCGCTCCCCCACGGTCCACGAGCTCGCCGAGAAGCTGTCGATCTCGGAGGAGGAGGTCCTGGAGGGCCTGGAGTCCGCGAACGCGTACTCCACGCTGTCGCTGGACGTGCCCGACACCGACGACGAGTCCCCGGCGGTCGCGGACACCCTCGGCGCCGAGGACGAGGCGCTGGAGGGCGTGGAGTACCGGGAGTCGCTCAAGCCGCTGCTGGAGGACCTGCCGCCGCGCGAGAAGCGGATCCTGCTGCTGCGCTTCTTCGGCAACATGACCCAGTCGCAGATCGCGCAGGAGGTCGGCATCTCCCAGATGCACGTCTCCCGGCTGCTGGCGCGCACGCTGGCGCAGCTGCGGGAGAAGCTCCTCGTCGAGGAGTAGCGGGCGAGGAGTGGCAGGAGGTGCCGGAAAGCGGCCGGTGAGAAGTCCGGGAGCGGCCGAGGGGTGAGCCCCGGCTCCCCGGTGGATCACTTCGGCGCGTTGCCGGGCCCCCGGATCCCGAGGGCCCGGGTCGTCTCGGGGTGCACGATCAGGACGAGCGCCGCCACGGCCACCACCGCGAGCGCGATCCCCGCCGGGATGGCGATGCTGTCGGCCTGCAGCAGGTTGTAGGCCACGGGCAGCGCCATGATCTGCGTGATGACGGCGGGGCCCCGGCTCCAGCCGCGCCGGCCGAGCAGTCCGCGGGCGGCGAGCAGCGGCAGCAGGGCGAGGACGATCAGGGTGACACCGCCGGTGACGGCCGAGGTCCGGTCGTCGGGGTGGCCCGTGAGCCCCGCCACCAGCATCCAGGCGCCGCCGACGACGAGTGCCAGCCCCTCCAGAGCGTTGAGTCCGGCCGCCGCGGTCAGCCGTCCCGGACGGGAATCCGTCTCCACGGCGGACTCGGCGGCTTCGGGGGCGGGGGTCTGCTCACTGCTCACCCCTGAAGGGTAGCCCGCACGGCGCGAACGCCCGCGGACAGGTCCGCGGGGGCGCTCGCCGGCCCCTGCCCGGCTCCCGTCCGATCACCACCTCGGTCTGGGCCCGGTACCGCCCAGTAGGTACCCTGCAACCCATGCGTGCACTTCTCGTGGTCAATCCGGCGGCTACCACCACGAGTGCGCGTACGCGCGACGTACTGATCCGCGCGCTCGCCAGCGAGATGAAGCTGGAGGCGGTCACCACGGAGTACCGCGGTCACGCCCGCGACCTCGGCCGGCAGGCGGCCGAGAGCGAGGACGTCGACCTGGTGGTGGCCCTCGGCGGCGACGGCACGGTCAACGAGGTCGTCAACGGGCTGCTGCACGCCGGCCCCGACCCGGAGCACCTGCCCGGCCTCGCCGTGGTCCCCGGCGGCTCCACCAACGTCTTCGCCCGCGCCCTCGGCCTGCCCAACCACGCCGTGGAGGCCACTGGCGCCCTGCTGGACGCGCTGCGCCAGGGCGGCGAGCGCACCGTCGGGCTGGGCCTGGCCTCCGGCACGCCGGGCTCGGAGGACGAGGCGGTGCCGGCCCGCTGGTTCACCTTCAACGCCGGTCTGGGGTTCGACGCCGGTGTGGTCGGCCGGGTCGAGCAGCACCGCGAACGCGGCAAGAAGTCGACGCACGCGCTGTACGTACGGCAGGTGGTGCGCCAGCTCGTCGGGGAGCCGCACCGCCGCAGCGGGACGATCAGCCTGGAGCGGGCCGGCGAGGAACCGGTCACCGACCTGGTGCTGTCCATAGTCTCGAACACCTCGCCGTGGACGTTTCTCGGCAATCGCCCGATCTACGCGTCGCCTAAGGCCTCGTTCGATACCGGGCTCGATGTCTTCGGTCTCAGCCGCCTGTCCACGGCCGCGGTTGCCCGGTATGGCACCCAGTTGCTCACTTCGTCCCCCGAGCGCGGACCCCATGGCAGGCATGCGGTCTCACTGCACGATCTGACCGAGTTCACCTTGCAATCGAAGGTGCCGCTGCCCCTCCAGATGGACGGTGACCACCTGGGGCTGCGGACAAGCGTGACGTTCACAGGCGTACGCCGTGCACTGCGTGTGATTGTGTGAGCAGAAGGGGCCAAAGTCCTTTCACTCGAACGTTTAGGCCAGGATCCACCCCATGGAAGTACGGCTGTGACCTAGTCGACACCGAAGAATCAAAAAAAACTTTCCGGAAGGGGTTGTATCCGCCGCTGAGGTTTGCGAGTCTCTAGGAGGCGATCGGGACGGCCCGCAACACCGGCCTCCACAGATCGCCAGAACCCCTCTCCAAACCAAGGACCCACGCCGGGGAACCGGCGGTAGGCCCTTCACTTGTTGAGGGATTCGTGAAAGCGTTCACATTCACAAGCAACCTGCACAGTCATACCAAGGAGAGGTAGCAGCCATGGACTGGCGTCACCGCGCCGTTTGCCGCGAGGAAGACCCCGAGCTCTTCTTCCCCATCGGCAACACCGGTCCTGCGCTGCTGCAGATCGAGGAAGCCAAGGCCGTCTGCCGTCGCTGCCCGGTGATCGAGCAGTGTCTGCAGTGGGCGCTCGAGTCCGGCCAGGACTCCGGCGTCTGGGGTGGTCTCAGCGAGGACGAGCGCCGCGCGATGAAGCGCCGCGCCGCCCGCAACCGGGCCCGTCAGGCCTCCGCCTGACCGGCCACCCCCTGCTGACAGCCTGAGCTTGGCGGCGCGTACAGCGCGTACGCAACCCCCGCCCCCGAGCCGCAGCGCGCAGTACCCCCGATGCTCCCCCGCTCGTCGACTTCGCTCGAACCGGGGGAACCGCCATCGCACGAGCACTGGCCCCGGACCACCCCTGGTGGTCCGGGGCTTTTTGCCGTCCGTCACCCCGAGGCGCAACTCCCCCGCGCCTCAAGGGAGTCGGGCGGGACGCCGCCCCCGGCGGCAGCCCGGTCCTTCTACTTCTGTGCCCGGGCCGGGATGTCCAGGATCACCCGCGTGCCGCGCCCGGGAGCCGGGACCATGTCGAAGGTGCCGCCGAGCTCGCCCTCCACCAGGGTGCGGACGATCTGCAGCCCGAGGTTGCCGGAGCGGTGCGGGTCGAAGCCCTCCGGCAGGCCCACGCCGTCGTCCTGGACGGTCACCAGCAGGCGGGCCTCCTTCACTGTGCCGCCACGGACCGCGGAGACCTCGACCGTTCCGGTGTCGCCCTCGCGGAACCCGTGCTCCAGGGCGTTCTGGAGGATCTCGGTCAGCACCATCGACAGCGGTGTGGCGACCTCGGCGTCCAGGATGCCGAAGCGGCCGGTGCGCCGGCCGGTGACCTTGCCCGGGGAGATCTCGGCGACCATCGCCAGCACGCGGTCGGCGATGTCGTCGAACTCCACGCGCTCGTCGAGGTTCTGCGACAGCGTCTCGTGCACGATCGCGATGGAGCCGACCCGGCGCACGGCCTCTTCGAGAGCCTCGCGCCCACGGTCGGACCCTATGCGCCGGGCCTGGAGGCGGAGCAGGGCGGCCACCGTCTGGAGGTTGTTCTTCACCCGGTGGTGGATCTCCCGGATGGTGGCGTCCTTTGTGATCAATTCGCGTTCACGGCGCCGCAGTTCGGTCACATCGCGCAGCAGCACCAGCGAACCGATGCGCGTGCCCTTGGGCTTGAGGGGGATCGCGCGGAACTGGATCACGCCGTCGTGGGCCTCGATCTCGAACTCGCGCGGTGCCCAGCCGCTGGCGACCTTGGCGAGCGCCTCGTCCACCGGACCGCGGGACGGGGCGAGTTCGGCGGTGGTCCTGCCGAGGTGGTGGCCGACCAGGTCGGCGGCGAGGCCCATGCGGTGGTACGCCGACAGCGCGTTCGGGGAGGCGTACTGGACGATGCCGTCCGCGTCCAGCCGGATCAGGCCGTCGCCGACCCGGGGCGAGGCGTCCATGTCGACCTGCTGGTTCTCGAACGGGAAGGCGCCGGCCGCGATCATCTGCGCGAGGTCGGAGGCGCTCTGGAGGTACGTGAGCTCCAGGCGGCTCGGGGTGCGCACGGTGAGCAGGTTGGTGTTGCGCGCGATGACACCGAGGACGCGGCCCTGACGCCGTACGGGGATCGACTCGACGCGGACCGGGACCTCCTCGCGCCACTCCGGGTCGCCCTCGCGGACGATCCGCCCCTCGTCGAGGGCGACGTCCAGCATGGGGCGCCGGCCGCGCGGGACGAGGTGGCCGACCATGTCGTCCTGGTACGAGGTCGGGCCGGTGTTGGGGCGCATCTGCGCGACCGAGACGTACCGGGTGCCGTCGCGGGTGGGGACCCACAGGACCAGATCGGCGAAGGAGAGGTCGGAGAGGAGCTGCCACTCCGAGACCAGCAGGTGGAGCCACTCGAGGTCGGAGTCGTCGAGAGCGGTGTGCTGGCGTACGAGTTCGTTCATGGAGGGCACGTGTGTGAGCGTACCCGCACGTTTGGGCATCGCTCGAAACCGGCCACCGCGGGCGCGGAGACACCCGCGGGCCGCGGCGCCTGAGAGGGACCCTCAACCCTCCCGGCACCGCAGCCCGGAGCAACATCGGCCGTGGGTGTGCGGTCCCGGTCGGCCGAAGGGTGAGGACCCGGGGCAGTCAGGGCAGAGAGCTCCGGTTCCTCGGTCCGCCCTCCTGTGCGGGGAAGGCGGAAGTCCGACGTTCACCTCGTGCGAGGTGCCGTGGTCGCCATTGTGGACTAGACCACTGTCCGTGTCCATGCGGCGGACGGTGTTCGTCGCGTTCGTTCGTCGTGCTCGTCCGCCGCGGTCGCTTCCAGTCGTGCTCGTCCACCGGCACTCGTTCAACAGTGCCCGTCCAACGGTGCCCGTCCAACGGTGCTCGTTCAACGGTGCCCATCCAACGATGCTCGTTCAACGGCGCTCATCCATCAGCGCCCGGACGTCCGGGCACCCGGATGAAGCCTAACTCCGTTGGCTCATGTGCGGGGCCAGACGGTCATGGCAATTTCGGCGAGCGCCTCCAGTTCCTCGCGGGTCGCGCCGTCGCGGGCCTGCTGGGACATGCCCTGGATCATCGCGCCGGTGTGCCGGGCGAGGGCGGCGGCGTCGGTGTCCGGCGGCAGCAGGCCGGCGTCGACGTCGGCCCGGATGCGGCGCTCGAACGCGGCGATGTTCGCGTTGCGCCGGCGGCGCAGGGACTCCTCGACCTCCGGGGTGGAGCAGTTGGCGGCGGCGTGGATCACCATGCAGCCGTGCGGGCGGCCGGGGGCCGTGTACTCGGCGGCGGCCTCGCGCAGCGTGCGTTCCACGGCCGCGCGGGCGGTGGGCTCCTCGGCCAGGGCGCGGTCACCGAAGGAGCCGTACCGCTCGCCGTAGACCTGCACGGCCTCCTCGAACAGGGACCTCTTGTCACCGAAGGCCGCGTAGAGGCTCGGCGCGCCGATGTCCATCGCGCCGGTCAGGTCGGAGACGGACGTGGCCTCGTAGCCGCGTTCCCAGAAGGCCATCAGGGCCTTCTCCAGGGCCGTGGCGCGGTCGAAGGAGCGGGGGCGGCCACGGGGGCGGGGGGTGCGTGCCGCCCCCATGGCCGCCTGCTTCGTCCCTGCGGCCGCCTGCTTCGTCCCTGCAGCCGCCCGCTCCGTCTCTGCGGCGGTCCGCTCCGCCCCCGTCCCGGTCCGCCCGGCGTCCGGGCCGCCTTCCCGCCGTTCGCTGCTCACCATGGGATGCATTTTATAGCGGGCACTAGATAAATGTCGGCGGGCCGTTGTACGGTTTTTCTGTAGCGACCGCTAGAGAAATGAGGAGGGGGCGCCGGTATGGGCGTGCTCACGGGCAGGACGGCTCTCGTGACGGGGGCGAGCAGAGGGATCGGGCGCGGGATCGCCGAGCGGCTGGGGCGTGACGGCGCACGGGTCGCGGTGCACTACGGCAGGAACGAGACGGCGGCGAAGGAGACGGTCGCCGCGATCGAGGCGGCGGGCGGCTCGGCGTTCGCGATCGGGGTGGAGCTGGGGGCGCCCGGGGACGCCGAGGCACTGTGGGAGGAGTTCGACCGGCACGCGGACGGGCTGGACATCCTGGTGAACAACGCCGGGATCGGCAGCGCGCGGCCGATCGGGGAGATAACGGAGGAGGAGTTCGACCGGGTCTTCGCCGTGAACGTGAAGGCGCCGTTCTTCATCCTCAAGCACGGCCTGACGCGGCTGCGGGACGGCGGCCGGGTCGTCAACATCTCGTCGGGGCTCGCCCGCACGGCGGTGATGCCGGACAACGTGGCGTACGCGATGTCGAAGGGCGCGCTGGACGTGTTCTCCCGGGACCTGTCCAAGATCCTGGGAGCGCGGAGGATCACGGTGAACTCGCTGGCGCCCGGGATCATCGAGACGGACAACACGGCCGAGCTGCTGCACGGGAGCCCCGACGGCTGGGCGAAGGCCGCGGCGATCTCCGCGCTGGGCGGGGTGGGCAGCCCGGCCGACGTCGCCGACGTGGTGGCGTTCCTGGTCTCGGACGGCGGCAGGTGGATGACGGGGGGCTGGGTGGACGTGACGGGGGGTTCGCTGACGTAGGCGGCGCGGAACGGCGCAGGAGAAGGCCGGCGTCAGTGTGTCTCGGTCACCTTCGCCAGGGCGCGGGGCGCGTCCGGGTCCTGGCCGCGGGCGATGGTGATCTCGTAGGCCAGGAGCTGGAGGGGGATGATCTCCAGGACGGCCTGGAGTTCCTCGGGCACCCCCTCGGTGGGCAGGACGAACCCGGCCGACGCCTTCTCGACGTGGCGCCGGGGGCCGACCACCATCAGATCGGCGCCCCGGCCGCGCAGGCGGTCGAGGACGGGCTGGAGGGCCTCGCCGCCCTTGCCGGCGGTGACGACCGCGATCACCGGTGACACGTTGTCGACCATGGCGAGCGGGCCGTGGAGCAGATCGGCGCCGGAGTAGGACAGGGCGGGGATGTAGCTGGTCTCCATCAGCTTCAGGGCGGCCTCCCTGGCGGTGGGGTAGCCGTAGCCGCGGGAGGTGATCACCATGCGCTCGGCGAAGCGGTAGCGGGCGGCGAGGGCGCGGACCTCGTCGTGCCGGCCGAGGAGCTGTGCGGCGAGGTCGGGCAGGACCTGCGCGGGGGCCCCGTCGCCGCCGCGCAGGCCCTCGGCAAAGAGGTAGAGCGTGAGGAGGGAGGCGGTGTAGGTCTTGGTCGCGGGGAGGGCCTTCTCCGGTCCGGCCATGATGTCGATGTGGTACTCGGAGACGCCGGCCAGGGAGGAGTCGGGGTTGTTGGTGACCGCCAGCGTGATCGCGCCGGCCTCGCGCGCGGCGCGGGTGGAGGCCACCAGGTCCGGGGAGCCGCCCGACTGGCTGACGGTGACGGCGAGGACGTCGGTGAGGTCGGGGCGGGCGCCGTAGGCCGTGATGGTCGACATGGAGGTCAGGCCGCAGGGCAGGCCGAGACGGATCTCCAGCAGGTACTTGGCGTACAGGGCGGCGTTGTCGGAGGTGCCGCGGGCGGTCAGCAGGACGAAGCGGGGAGAGCGGGCGGCGATCTCCTCGGCCACCCGGCGGACGGCGGGGGCGCCCTCGGCGAGGATCCGGCGCAGGACGGCGGGCTGCTCGGCCATCTCCCGGGCCATGATCCGGCCGGGGAGCTCGCGGTGGTCGTCCGGTGCGGTGGCGGTCATGCGGTTCCTCCCGGGTCGCGGGCGCGGTGCCTGTGCCTGTGCCTGTGCCTGTGCCTGTGCCTGTGCCGTCCATTGCACTCCCTCCGCGTCGGGAGCGCCCGCGCTGGGCGGCGACCGGGCGGCCGGACGGGCGGTGTCCCGGGGAGGAGGGCCTCCCGGCAGGTCCGGGAGGCCCTGGGAGAAAGGTCCGCGAGGACCTGGGAGGTGGGGCCGGGGGCCTGAGAGGAGGGGTCGGGGGCCTGGGAGGTGGGGTCGGGGGCCTGGGAGGTGGGGCCGGGGGCCTGAGAGGGAGGCCGGGGGCCTGAGAGGGAGGCCGGGGGGCTGGGAGGAGGGGCGGGGGGCTGGGAGGAGGGGCCGGGAGGGTCCGGGAGGTGGGTCGGAGAGGCCCTGGGAGGAGGCGTGCCGCTCTGTTAGATTGGTCTAAACCACATAGCCCTTCGGGTGCTCTCGAACTCCCCTCTTCGAAACGGCAGGCCAGCGTGGAAGTTGTCATCGTTCCCGACGCCAGGGCGGGCGGCGAGCTCATAGCCGAGGCCATGGCGCAGCTGCTCCGGCGCAAGCCCGACGCCCTGCTCGGAGTGGCCACCGGCTCGACGCCGCTGCCCGTGTACGAGGCGCTCGCAGCCAAGGTGCGCTCGGGTGCCGTGGACACCTCGCGCGCCCGGATCGCCCAGCTCGACGAGTACGTGGGGCTGCCTGCGGAGCACCCGGAGTCCTACCGCTCGGTGCTGCGGCGGGAGGTGCTGGAGCCGCTCGGGATCGGCATGGACGCGTTCATGGGCCCCGACGGGACGGCCGAGGACGTGCAGGGGGCCTGCGAGGCGTACGACAGGGCGCTGGCCGAGGCCGGCGGGGTGGACCTCCAGCTGCTGGGGATCGGCACCGACGGGCACATCGGCTTCAACGAGCCCTGCTCGTCGCTGGCCTCGCGGACCCGGATCAAGACGCTGACCGAGCAGACCCGGATCGACAACGCGCGCTTCTTCGACGGTGACATCGGGCAGGTGCCGCACCACGTGATCACGCAGGGCATCGGCACGATCCTGGAGGCGCGGCACCTGGTGCTGCTCGCCACCGGGGAGGGCAAGGCGGACGCGGTCGCCGCGACCGTCGAGGGTCCCGTCGCGGCCGTGTGCCCGGCCTCCGCGCTCCAGCTGCACCCGCACGCCACGGTCGTCGTCGACGAGGCCGCCGCGTCCAAGCTGAAGCTCGCCGACTACTTCCGGCACACCTACGCCAACAAGCCCGCCTGGCAGGGGATCTGACCCCGTCCGTCATCGTCCGTCCCCAGGGACACGCGCTTCAGGACGGCGGAAGGCGCCGGTCCTCCTCGGCCGAGGAGGACC
>NZ_JBEXTV010000041.1:0-76004 GCF_040628835.1 Streptomyces sp. NPDC006134
GCAGCACACCAATCAGGGAAGCTACCTGCACTGGAAGCCCGAGGAAGGAGACGTCAGGCTCACCCTCGACGCCCTCGCCGCCCAGAGCCCCAACGCCACCCCGAACACCGCCGGCCAGGCGCCGACCTTCTTGGCCAGCGGATGCGACCCGGCGAAGGCCGCGACGTACGCCGCGGACAGCGCACCCGCGGCCGGCCCGCCGGCCCGCTGCCGCCACTGCTGCGCGGCGGCGGCCCCGGCGACCGCCAGCACCGCCCCGCCGAGCTGCCGCTTCTTCGTCCAGCGGGCGACGCCGTACCCGCCGACCAGTCCGCTCGCGGCCACGACCGCGCTGGGAACCTTCACCATGCCGACCGACCTCCTCCTCCGTGCTCGCTTCCGGCCCGAGCCGGCTTCGCTTCCGGCACCGAGGCTAATCCCGGAACCGCAGCTCAACCCTTACCTGAGTCGGGGCTTGTCAACTTTCCTCCCCCGAGCTATATAAGAAGAAGCAGTAGGGCATCGCACACGAAGCGCCTGAGGGAAGGAGTGACCTGTGATGCTCATGCGCACGGACCCGTTCCGCGAGTTCGACCGGCTCACGCAGCAGGTCTTCGGGTCCGCCCGCCCGGGTGCCATGCCGATGGACGCCTACCGGTCCGGGGACGACTTCCTCGTCCACTTCGACCTGCCCGGCATCGACCCCGAGACCATCGAGCTGGACGTCGAGCGCAACGTCCTGAACGTCCGCGCCGAGCGCCGTTCTCCCGCCCCCGAGAGCGCCGAGGTACTGGTCGCCGAACGGCCGACCGGCACGTTCACGCGCCAGCTGTTCCTCGGGGAGACCCTCGACACGGACCGGATCGACGCCTCGTACGAAGCCGGCGTCCTGACCCTGCGCATCCCGGTCGCCGAGCAGGCCAAGCCGCGCCGCATCCAGATCACCGGCGGCGACGGCCGCAAGCAGCTCAACAGCTGACAGCACACAGCACCCCACGAGAAGCGTCCCGCGGGCACCGTACGCCGCCTGCGGGACGCGGCCACCTGTCCGCCCACCGCGGCGGAGCGACGGACCGACCGAAGCCGGGCGGGACCTGGCGCCGGCCGGGACCCGGCCCACCGGGCCCTGACCGGCCGGGACCGGCGAGATCACGTATTCGTGACCGATCCGGAACCTGATCCGAGGCCCGGTCCGGCTTCAACCGGGAACCCGACCTGGGACCGACCTGGAGGAGGAGCCCGTAGATGAGCACGACGATGGAGCCGAGCGTGACGGTGTCGCCGGCCATGCCCGCACCCGCGCCGTCCACGGTGTCCACGGTGTCCGCGCCGACGCTTCCGGCGCGGCCCCGCTGGACCGACATGGTCGAGGAGGTCCGGGCGGCCGGACAGTACGCGACCAGGGCGGAGGCGGAACGGGTCACCCGCATCGTCCTCTCGGCCCTCGGCGGGCACGTGATCGGCGACGAACGCGTCGACCTGGCCCAGGCCCTGCCCGAGGAGGCGGCCAGGGTCGTCGCCTCCCAGATCCCGGCGACCCGCCCGCTGACCGCGTCCGAGTTCGTCGACTCGGTCGCGGCCCGCATCGAGGGATCCACCCCGGCCACCGCGCGCTGGGACGTCAGCTCGGTCCTCAGCGTGCTGCCGCCCCTGGTCGGTGACGACCTGATCACCCGCATCCTCGCCCAGCTCCCGCCCGGTTACGCCCTCCTGTTCGGGCGGGCGGACCTGAGCCCGGCGCCGTGACACCCCGCCGGCACGACCGTCCGTAGAGACCCGGCGGCCGGCCACCACCAGCCCCTTCCCTTACGGGCCTTTACGGGGTGGCGGTGGCCGGCCGCCCGCTGCCACCCTGGGACAGCCGCGTACGTCAGCCGTCCTCGTGGAGACCGGACCAATGCCCACCCACCTCACCACCCCGGACGGCACCCGCATCGCCTACCGGGACCACCGCCCCACCGGATACGGGGACCACCGCCCCACCGGGCCCGCCACCCCCGCTTCCGTCCCCGCCCCGCCCCCGATCCTGCTCCTCCACGGCCTGGCGGGACACCAGGGCGAATGGGACGACCTCACCCACCGCCTCCTGGCCGACGGCCACCGCGTGGTGACGTACGACGCCCGCGCCCACGGCGACAGCACCCGCCGCCCCGCCACGACGACCCGCGCCTCCCACGTCCAGGACGCCCTGGCCCTGATCGACCACCTCTCCCTCACCCCGGCGACCCTGATCGGCCAGTCCCTGGGCGGCCACACGGCCCTGCTGCTGGCCGCCGCGCACCCCGCCCGGGTGGCGTCCCTCGTCCTCGTGGAGGCCGGGCCGGGCGGCCCGAACCCGGACCTGCCCACCCGGATCGCCTCCTGGCTGGACAGCTGGCCGACCCCGTTCGAAACCCTCGACGCGGCCAGGGAGTTCCTCGGCCACGAGGCATGGGCGAGGGGCCTGGAGCGGCGAGCGGACGGCTGGCACCCCCGCTTCGACCACGACAGGATCGTCGCCTGCGTGGCGGAGCTGGCGACGACGTCGTACTGGTCCCACTGGTCCCGCATCCCCCACCCCACCCTCCTCGTCCGCGGCGACAAGGGAACCCTGGGCGACGACGAGACGACCGAGATGCTGACCCGCCGCCCCCGGACCCGCCACACCCTGATCCCGGACGCGGGCCACGACGTCCACCTGGACCAGCCGGCCCGCCTCCACGAGGCCGTCACCGCCTTCCTGCGCACCCGGAAAGACCTTGACCTGAACCAAAATTGAGTTTCTACGTCGGCTCTCGTCCCACCGGGCCACCGGTGACCCACGGAACGGAGACGGCACATGAGCCACCCACCCCTCAGGGACTACCCGCGGGAAGAACCGGCCGCCCAGCCCATCAGCGCGTGGAGCGGTGAGATCCACCGCCGGGCAGTCGGAGCCCTCCGCGCCCGACTGGCCGCCGAGAACCCCACCCAGCCCCACTGGTGGACCCTCAACCACGTCGCCGGCGCCCCCGGCACCTGGACCCGCGCCACCCTCACCGCGCGCCTGACCCCGTACGAGGACCTGGGCATCGACTTCGACACGGTCTACGGTCTACGACGACCTGATGGCCCGCGGCTGGCTGACCGAAGCCCCGGGAAACCCTGACGCCCCGGAAAACCCTGACGCCCCGGAAAACCCTGACGCCCCGCAGGACCCGGAGGGCCCGCGGCTCCCGGGCGCCATGACCCTCACCGAGGCGGGCGAGGCGGCCCGTATCCGCGCCCGGGACCGCAACGCGCGGGTGCACCGGCAGATGCACGAGGGCATCGCCCCGTCCGCCTACGCCACGACGATCGACGTCCTCCGCCGCACGGTCGCCAATCTCGGCGGCAACGGCAATCTCGCGGACTGAACGCGGGCCTCGTCCGACCACCGCCGCCGAACTGACGATGCTGGAGGACCTGGGGCACCTGGGTGCTGGAGGAGCGCCCAGGGGGCGACGGGGACATTGGAGCGACTGCTGGAACGTGAACCGTGAGACGTTCATCTGATGCCGAACCATGGGAACGCGGGCATCTGCGGATGCCACAGGCGTTGTTCCCCACCTCGCACATGCAGTGTGAAGCTCTCGGGGCCCGGCCTGTCGGCGTCGTCGAAGGAATCCACGATCTGCTCTACGCGTTCCCACAGTTTCACCGGGCCGCCTTCGCGAACCTGCCAGCATCCGTCGGCAGAGGTGAGGGTGGCGGCGGAGCCTGTGCTGACGTCGATGACATGCACGATCCCGTCGACGGTGAGCATCTGCGCGGCGGGCACAGCGTTTTGGACCAAGAAGCGCAGGTGGGAGGCATCCTCATCCATGGCCGTGAGTCGCTCGGGGCGGTGCCGGGCCGCTCTGGGCTTACCGGAGAGACCCGCGGCCCAGTCGCCGGGGTTGCCGAACGGTGGAGCCGCGTGGGAGGGGGCGGGCAGGAAGGAGACGGTGCCCGGGACCAGCGGGCCTTCGGCCGTACCGTCCTCGGCCACGGTGAGCAGGGCGCGGGCGTGTCCGTGCAGCCAACCGGACAGCGTGAGCAGGATCTTTCCGCCCGGCCGGGTCTGGGCGATCAGTGCGGGCGGCACGGTGCGGAAGGAACAGGTGGTCACGATTCGGTCGAACCAGGCCTCGGGCCAGTAGCCGTACGTCCCATCCGCCGCGGCCAGTGTCGGCGCGTACCCACAGTCGTGGAGCGCGTTCGACGCCGCCGCCAGCCGCCGCGGATCGACGTCGACGCTCGTGACGTGCGAGGAATCCAGGCGCTCACAGGCCAATGCCGTCGAGTAGCCGGTCCCCGTACCGATCTCCAGCACCGTGTGGCCCTCAGTGACTTCGGCGTCCTCCCACATGCGCAGGGCAAACGACGGCGGGGCGGACGATGACGTGGGGGTCCCTCCGCGGCGGACGTGCGGGTCACTCCAGTCGGGCTCCTCGCCGACGAACTGCGTGACCAGTGACATGTCGGAATAGGCGGCGGTCAGCCATCGGTCCCGGTCCAGCTCAGCGGTGATCGGCTCCCAAACCGTCAGCCCTCGGGCGTCGCACCGGTCGGCGGGCAGGTAGAAACCCGGGACGAATCGGTGCCGCGGCACTTCTTCCACCGCCGCCCGCCAGGCCGGATCTTCTAGAACACCGGCTTGGACGAGCCTCTTCACCATGGACTCGCGCAGGCGAGCCGCGTCACTCTCACAGCCGGTGAGCATCGTCAGCCACTTCCTCCCGTGCCGCCACCTGCGAACGCCCCGTCTCGACCAGGTCGACGATCGCTCGCGGCGCGCACAGGTCACCCTCGTAACGAGGCGGGACGACCCAGTACGTGCCTGGCGGTTGCTGCCGGTCAATCCGCGGCACACCCAGGTACGTTCCGTGGCCGAGACAGACCGCGGCGTCGCCGTAGGCCCAGACGAGACCGGCATGCGCCTGGATCAGGGCGTAGTAGGTGCCTCCCGCCACACGGCGGTCATGAATGATCGATCCGCCGAGCCGCTCGCCCAGAGCCGCGGCGACGCGATCCCTGTCCTCGGAATCGACGGCGGCGTGGACGATCCCGCCCGGCAGCCGCACTGCGGCGAACCGCTCGCCGAGCGGCAAGAGCGCGACACCCTGCGTGTCCCACTCCCTCCAGACGTTTTCTGGCGCCGGGTGGGTCCGGGCGAGCCACTCGGCGATCGCCCGGTCCAGGGCCTGTTGCGTATACACGGTCGTTCCCTGCTCCCTGCTGCCTCGTGCGGTCAGGTACGTCGCTCAGAGTCCACCCACCACCCTCCATAAACGAGGACTTTGAGAGGACATCTGAAGGGCTTGAAGAGGTCTCAGAAAGCCGCCTAAGGGTGAAGCGGTGCCTAGTACCGGACCTTTTATGTCATGGTTGAAGCAGTCGAGACCAGGAGGTGCCCCATGCCGAGGCCCGCAGGCAATGTCCGGCTCAAGGCCGCCCGTCTGGCGGCCGGATTCAACTCTCAGCAGGTCTTGGCCGACGCTCTCACGGAGCACGCGAAACGCATGGGTATCCGTGGCCTGTCCATCGGAGTGCGGCAGGTCCGCCGCTGGGAGTCGGACAACCCGCCCTGGCCGCAGCCGGATTGTCAGCGTGTACTGGCCCACCTGCTGGGACAGAGCATGGAGTCGCTGGGGTTCACGCCCCCTTGGGGGCCGGAAAGCCACCACCCCGATCCCGTGCGGCGCACGCTGGTGGCCGGAGGGGTGGCAGCCCTGGGAGTGACGATGAGCCCCGGACGTGCCGTCGCCGCGCCCCAGCCCGCCACGGCCGGCACGGACTTCGAGGCGGTCACCCGGTCGCACCGGCGGCTCTACTGGTCGGTCGCACCAGCCAGGCTGCATCCCGCTGTCATGGCCCACGCATCACTGGGTTGCGCTCTGCTGCCGGAAACGGAGGACTCGACGCGCCGCGTGCTCGCGGCGGCACTGGCGGAGACGTATCTCCTGGCGGGCAGGATCGAGTTCTTCGACCTGCGGGAACCGAGCGCCGCACACGACACTCTGCTCCTGGCCCTACAGGCGGCGGGGGAGGCCGACGACGCGCTCCTCGGTTCGGCGATCCTCGCGCACATGGCCTTCATCCCGGGGTGGGGACAGGACCGCGACGGCGCGCTGGAACGCATGATCGCGGCACGGACTTACGCCCGTCGCGCCCCGGCCTCGGCCGAGTTCCTGGCCTGGCTGGACGCCGTGGAGGCCGAGTGTGAGACCAGGTGCGGCAACACGCGGACCGCCCTGCACCTGATCGGCCATGCGGAGGATGTCCTGAACGACGGCAACGAACACCCGTCGCCCGAGTGGATGGACTGGTTCTCCCCGGCCCGCCTCGCGGCCTTCAAGGGCAATACCCAGTTGCTGGCGGGCCACCTCCCGCAGGCCCGGGAGACACTGCTCGCGGCTTTGGAGGCCATGGCACCCGGCGAGGAGAAGCAGCGCACGGTTGTCTGCGCCGACCTGGCGGCCGTCGAAGCGGCCTCCGGAAATCCGGAAGCGGCCTGCGCGTACGCGGGACAGGCCCTCGATCAACTGGCGGTGACCTGGTACGCGGCCGGCATGGACCGCGTACGCGAGGTCCGCCGTGCCCTCACCCCGCACCAGCACGAACGCTGTGTCCGCGACCTGGACGACCGCCTGTACGACTGGTCCACGACGGTCAGTGCGCTCAGCCGTTGAAGTGGCGAACTTTCTCCGGAAGCTGGTGAAGCCCTTCGACACGGAAGGTGGGCAACTCCCTGGCTTCGGCACTGTTCCACTGGATGGTGGCCCACGGCCCGCGATGTACGAGCGCGGTGTGCATCCCCGCTTCGCGGGCGGGCCGGATGTCGTTGTCGCAGCGGTCACCGACGTACAGGATCTCACCGGCCTCGAACGGCACGGCGTGTGCGACCCGCTTGAAGAACTCGGGGTCGGGCTTGCTCGCCCCCCAGTCGTCGGACGTGCCGATCAGGTCGACGTCCTCGGAGAACAGTTCCCGCAGGATTCGCCCCGCCCGGACGGTCTGGTTTCCGGCGATACCGAGCCAGAGGCCTTCGGCCCGCAGCTCGGCCAGGGCCGGGCGCACGTCCGGGTAGAGGTCCTCCTCCCCGAAGGTCTCCGGCTGCCCGGCGGCGGCCCGCTTCTCGCGCTCCTCATAGAGGTCGAAGCCGGGCCGGAACTCCTGGAACGTCTCCCGGTAGTCCCGGCCCTGGGCGATCACGGCACCGAACATCGCGTGGAACGTGTGGCGTGGTACGCCGAGCCAATCGGCCCAGGTGCCGTACTCACGCGTCTCGTCCACGAGGCACTCGCCTACGTCGAAGACCACTGCGCGAATCATGGGGGCAGGGTATCGGGGTCAGGCCTGGCCAGGTCGGTGCCGGTCGGCAGCCGACCTGAGGGCTGCACCGCAAAAGATCATTTAGGGTACAGCCCTTTGGTTCAGCTCCCGCTCGCGACGGCGGAGTACGTCCACACGTCGGCCGGAAGCTCGTGCTTCAAGCGCCACTTGATGGACATTGGCTTGCTGCCGGTGTGGCTCTCGTAGGTCGCCGGACCGAGGAGCATCCACGGCTGGGACTTTCCTATGTCACTGTTCTTGTAGCGCCGCATGAACAGCAGTACCTGGCTGCCCCTCTGTGCGTGCTGCTGGTATCGCAGGCCGGTAGGTGAATTGGCAGCTGTCGCGTTCTGGGACTCCCAGTGGAAGAGGGTCGGGCTCAACGCGTAGTCCTTGTAGCGGACGGTGGGTGAGAAGTCCTTCTCGTTTTTCTCCAGCGTGATCAGCAGGGCATCCGTCTGAAGCTCCTCGACCCACTGCACACCTTGCGCGAAGGACCGGGGCATCTGGCCGCCGAAGCGGGCCACGCCGAGGGCGGCCAGGATCTCGGAGCGGTTGTACGAGCTGTGGACCTTCAAGGGGACCCGGCTGAGGTGACCGGACAAGGGGATGGGGAAGTGGTCCGCTTGGTCGATGACATGGGAGAGCACCTGCCTGAGCTCGTCACGGAACGCCCACTGTGGGCGCAGCGACTCAAGGCCTTCCTCGTAGCTGGTGAAGCCGCCTGCGTTGTCCCAGATGTTGAAGAAGAGCATGCGGGCGTAAGCCTGCTCGGTGTGGCTCAGCTCGCCGTACGGTGGAGCGTCGTCACTGAGCAGACGTATGTAGGTCTGGGCGCGCTCTGGATCGTCTACGTGGAGGAAAGCGTGCACGCGCTTGAGGAGAGGTGCTTCTTCCGATGGGGCGGCACTCTCGATGAACCCGGCTCGACGCAAAACGGTTGTCCAGGAGTTGTCGCTCTTGTACAACTCCTTGATCTCCCGGCGGCTTTCCCGGAGGTAGTCGGCGAGCCGCGGTGTGCTGTAGTCCTTCACCTCCTTGACCAGCGTATTCACCGTGGCATTTAGCTGAGTGCGGATATTTCCGAGTACGAGCTCCTTCGCCTTGCCTTCAAGGATGATTTGGCAGCCGGAGGGCAATTGGGGGAAGTCATTCTCTATGTGGTTGACGAGCCGGTTCCGCGACAGGTTGGTCAAGGCCCGGAATTGTTCTTCGAAGCGGAACTCCGCACGGTGCTGTCCTATGAAGTCGAGCACGGTGAGCACGGGCTTCGTCTCGGTGCGCCTAAGCCCTCGGCCCAACTGCTGGAGGAAGACAGTGGCACTGCCGGTGGGGCGGAGGAGGAGCAGGGTGTCGACATCGGGGATGTCGAGCCCTTCGTTGAACAGGTCGACGGAGAAGATCACCTGGAGCTTTCCGTCACGCAGGTCGCTCAGCGCCTGGGCGCGTACATCGGCAGGAGAATCGCTGTCCAGCGCTACGGCCTGGAAGTTGGCCCTGCGGAAGAAGTCCGCCATGAAGTGGGCGTGCGCCTTGCTGACGCAGAAGCCCAGCGCGCGCATCGCCCCCGGATGGGACACCTTGTCGCGGATCTGCTTCACCACGATCCGTGCGCGAGCGTCATTGCCCGTGTAGAGCTTGTCGAGATCCTGGTCGGCGTACGCACCCCTCTGCCAGGTCAGGTTCCTCAGATCTGTGCCGTCCGGGACGCCGAAGTAGTGGAAAGGGCACAGAAGATCGTTCTCCAAGGCTTCCCACAGACGCATCTCCGCTGCGATGCGTCCATCGAAGAACTCGTCTTGGACATTCAGCCCGTCCATCCGCTCGGGGGTCGCGGTCAGACCCAGCAATTCCTTCGGTTCGAAGTGCTCGATGACCCGTCGATACGTTGTGGCAGTGGCGTGGTGGAACTCGTCGATGACGATGACGTCGAAGTGGTCGCGCCCCAACTGCTCCAACCGCCGGACGTTCAGGGATTGAACACTGGCGAAGACGTGGTTCCAGTCGCGAGGGTCTTCCCCGCCGTACAAGAGCTCCCCGAACGAGGCATCGTCCAATACCTCGCGGTAGGTGCGCAGAGACTGCCTGAGGATTTCCTTACGGTGCGCCACGAACAGGAGCCGGGGTCGCTCGCTGCCCCACTTCTTGCACAGGTCTCGGTAGTCCAGCGCGGCCATCACCGTCTTACCCGTGCCGGTGGCTGCGACAAGCAGGTTCCGGTGCCGTCCGCGAACTTCCCGCTCGACGCGGAGCCGCTCCAGCATGTCCCGCTGATGTGGGAAGGGGCGCACCTCAAGGCCGGAGAGGTTGATCTTCAGGTCAGTGGTCCGGGTACCGCCACTCGCCTGTGCCAGCGCTTCATCGAGACGCTCACTGTGCCGGTCGGGGTCGTACGTCTCGAAAGCGGTGTTGTTCCAATACGCGTCAAAGGTGGCTTCGAACTTGTCCAGCACCGCGGGTGTGGCGACGGACGACAGACGGACGTTCCACTCCAGACCGTCGAGCAGGGCTGCTCTCGACAGGTTCGAGCTGCCGACGTAGGCGGTGTCGAACCCCGTCTTGCGCCGGAACAGCCATGCCTTGGCGTGCAGGCGGGTGGAGCGGATCTCGTAGTTCACCTTGACGGTGGCACCAAAGTCACGGACCAGACGGTCGAGCGCGTGGCGGTCGGTGGCGCCCATGTAGGTGGTCGTGATGACCCGGATCGGTACGCCGCGCTCCTTGGCGGCGCGGAGGGAATCTTCCAGGACCCGCAGGCCGTACCACTTCACGAATGCGCAGAGCAGATCGACGCGATCCGCGGTCGCGAGTTCCGCACGTAGTTCTGCGCCCAGGTTGAGGTCCTCGGACGAGTTGGTCAGCAGCGACGTTTCGGAGAGCGGAGTGAGCGGACGGATGGCATAAACCCCGGCCGCTTCCTGCTCGGCGAGCGCGAGCAACTGTCGGGGACCCTCGATGACCTTGCTTATCGGATCGGCATTGCTGTGATCGGATGCCTCGGTGGTCAGAGACTCCAGGACCTGATTGGCGAACGGAACTTGCTGGTCGGGCGGGAGCTGTTGGAGCCTGCGAGCGACCACCTCGCCGATGTGACGGGCCAGCACGTGAGGCGATGACTCGGCACTGACCTCCGCGTCGACGGCCTTCCAACCCGCGGCCTCCAACTGCTCCAGCTCGTTGCGCACGTCCTGGGTGATCAGCTTTTCGTACACCCCGGCCACCGGCTGAGCCGGATTCTCCGTCTCCGTCACCACAACCCCCTCATCACGCGTCAAATGTGGGTCTGTTCTAACAGGCACCACTGACAAGCGAGGGGGAGCGTAGGTCTGCGCCCCGACCAACCGGGGCCCGCCAGGCCTAAGAACTCGGTCAGGCCACACCATCGGTGGGGGCGTCGGAGGGCGTGGCGCCGTGACACTCCCCGTACACCCGCCCCGACCCGCACCAGCACCCCGCCCCCCTCTCCGGTGGCCAGGACACGGCCCTTCCCCGGGCCGCCAGGACCGTCGCGTACTGCGGCAGCAGGGTCGTGTCGGTCGGGGAGGTGCCCTCCGAGGCGGCGAACGCCTCGTAGGACGGCACCGTGCCCGTGACGATGCCCAGGTTCGCGGTGCCGGAGGCGGCCAGTTCGCGCAGGGCTGCCTCCAGGGTGGCCAGGTGCTCCTCGTGGGAGGGGTACTCCGCGGCCAGCTCCGGGTAGGCGGCGACCAGCTCGGCCAGTTCGCCGGCCGGCCAGTGGAGCATCGCGACCGGGAAGGGGCGGGAGAGGGCCTCGCGGTAGGCGCCGAGTTCCGCGCGCAGGCGGGAGATCTCCGCCTCCAGCTCCGCCGGGTTGTCCGAGCCGAGGGACCAGACCCGCTTGGGGTCGTGGAGCTCGTCCAGGGAGACCGGCATCGAGTGGAGGGTGTCCGCCAGGGTGTCCCACTGGTCGTGGGACACGCCCAGCATGCGGCGGACGCGGTGGCGGCCGATGAGGAGCGGGCGGGTGGCGTACGGGGGTTCCGGTACGTCGGTGAGGAGGAGGCGGGCGCCCTCCGTGAACGTCTCGTGGGCCGCCTCCAGCTCGTCGTGGGACTCCAGGGCCTCCGCGACGATCACCCAGGGGGCCGGGTCGCGGGGGGCCGCCGTGCGGATGCCCTCGATGATGGCCCGGGCCTCCGCCTCGTGGCCGTACTCCCAGAGGTTCGACGCCTTCAGGGCGCGCACCAGGGCGGGGTTCTCCAGGGCGGCGGGCGTGGACAGCAGGCGGTCGTAGAGCTTGGTCGCGGCGGGGCGGTCGCCGGCCAGTTCCAGGTGGGCGGCGGCCCGCAGGAGCAGGGCCTCGGAGTCCTCCGGGTAGAGGCCGGCGGTCCGCTCCAGGCGTGCCGCCTCGGCGGTGTGGTCGACGTTCTCGGCAGGCGTGTCGGGGCGCATGGGGGACACCGTACTGCCGAGCGGTGACAAAGGTGAGGTACCCGTGGGGGTGGAGCCGTATCCCCGGGGGCGGCGGGTGCCTCCCTGTTTTCGCGGGGCCGTGGTCCTGTTCTCGTGGGGCCGTGGTCCTGTTGTTCTTCGGGGGCCGCGGCCCTGTTCCTGCGGGGCCGCGATCCTGTCCTTGCGGGCCCGTGGTCCTGTTCTCGTGGGTCGTCCGCGGTGTCCCCGCTCACCCCCGTTCCCGCAGCCCCAGCACCGCCGCCGCCCCCGCCGTCCCCAGTGCCGCCGAGACCCACAGGGCGAGGTCCGCGCCCGGTCCCGGGCCGTCCGCCGAGGTCGCCACGGCGATCGTCAGGGCCACCCCGGCGCAGGAGCCGACGTACCGGAAGGTCTGCTGGGCGCCCGAGCCCATCGCGGCCCGTGCCGCCGGGACCGACTCCACCGCGAGCAGGGGCAGGGCGGCGTTGAGCAGGCCGCTGCCGATCCCGGCGACGACCAGGCCGGGCAGGAGGCGCGGCCAGGAGCCGGCGCCGACCGCGCCCAGCATGGCCAGGACACCGGCGGTGTGCAGGGCGAAGCCGAGGGCGAGCTGGTGGCGGGGCGGGACGCGGCCGGCGAGGCGGCGGGCCTGGAGGGCGACGGTGAAGGAGAGGCCGGACCAGATGAGGAACAGCCACGCCGTGTCCATGGGGGACAGGCCCAAGGCCTGCTGGAGCAGCGCCGGCAGGTAGCTGAACAGGCCGATCACGCCCAGGCCCGTGAACAGGCCGCCGGCGGACGAGGCCAGGAAGCGGGGGCGGCGCAGCAGGGCGAGGTCGATCATCGGTGCGTCCGCGCGGCGTTCCAGCAGGGCGAACAGGGCCAGCAGCAGGACGGCCGCCGCCAGCAGTACGCCCACGGGGGCGCGCAGCCAGCCGTCCCGGCCCAGGGTCAGCGCCGCCACCAGCGAGAGCAGCGCCGCTCCGAAGGCCAGCGCACCGGCGAGGTCCGGCCGGCCACCGCGCGGGGAGCGCGATTCCGCCAGTCCCCGCGCCCCGAGCCCGGCCAGCAGCAGGGCGACGGCGCCCAGGACGGCGTACGCCGCCCGCCAGCTCGAAAACGCCCCGGCGAGCAGCGGGCCCACCGCGATGCCGCCGCTGACGAACGCGCCCCACACGCCGGTCGCCCGCAGGCGTCCGCCCGGCGTCGGGAAGGCGTGCACCAGCAGGCCGAGGCTGCTGGCCAGGAGGGCCGCGCTGGCCGCGCCCTGGGCGACACGGGCCGCCGTGAACAGCCACGTCGTCGTCGCGAAGGCGCTCAGGAGGGCGGTGACGCCGAGGGCCAGCGTGCCCGCGGTGAAGATCCGGCGGCGGCCGTGGTCGTCGGCGAGGCTGCCGGCCACCAGCAGGGCGGCGGCCAGACCGAGCGGGGTGCCGTTCAGCAGCCATGCCTGGGCGGACAGCGGGGTGCGCAGGGCGGCGGCGGTGGCGGGGAGCGTGACCATCGGCGCCGTGTAGATCATCAGGGCGGTGGCGGTGGCGGCGCTGGTCAGGGCGAGGGTGCGGCCGGGGTGCGGGGGACGTTCGGCGGACCCGCCCGGTCCGGTCGGTCCGATCGGTCCAACCGGTTTGCCGGTTCCTCCGGTTGCGCGGGCTCCCTCCCGTGGGGCGGGGGCGGTGGGAGGGGCGGCTGCTGCCGCGGTGGGGTCGGTTCCGGTGTCGGGCATCGCTGTGCGTCCTTTCGGAGGCCGCGGTACGGGGCCGGTTACTTGTAGGTTCAGTGAATGAACTGGCGTGCGGCGTCACCTTAGCAGCGACGGTTCGTTGACTGAACCGATTTGCCGGCGAGTGGTTACAGTGGTCCGCATGGCACTGGGCAAGGACTACGCGACGCAGGAGTGCTCGATCGCCCGCGCGCTGGAGGTCGTCGGCGAGCGGTGGACACTGCTGGTGATCCGCGACGCGCTCTACGGCATCCGGCGCTACAACGACTTCCTGGTGCACCTGGGCATCCCGCGCGCCGTCCTGGCCAACCGCCTCCAGGCGCTCACCGCCGAGGGCATCCTGGAACGGCGCCGGTACCAGGAGTCGCCGCCCCGGGACGAGTACGTCGTCACGGACCGGGGCATCACGCTGTGGCCGGTCCTGTGGGCGCTCGGGCTGTGGGGGCGCGAGCACTACGGCACCGCCCCGCTGCGGATCTTCCGGCACGCGGAGTGCGGTACCGAGCTCGGCCCGTACGGCGCATGCGCCACCTGCGGAACCTCCGTGCCCGTCGCGGACGTTGAGATGGTGCCGGGGCCGGGACTCGATCCGGACCCGGCGGATCCGGTCAGCCGCGCGCTGCTCAGGCCGAAGCGGCTGCTGCAACCGCTGGCCGTCGATCCGGACTGATGACTGACGGACCGATGCTGTACAACTGACGTACGTACGACCGCGCGTACGACCGACCGAGACGAGAGGGGAGGGGCCGCCGATGTTCCGCGACTGGGCCGATCCGCGTCCCGTCCTCGCGCTGGTGCTCCTGTTCCTCCAGGCCGCCCTGCTCGACGCCGGTCTGCTGTCCGTCACCGTCGCGCTCGCCGCGACCGCCGCGGCCGGGGCCGCGCTCGCCGCCTGCGCGGTGATCGCCGCCCGCTGCGTTCCCGTCGTGCCGCCCACGCGCGTACGCACCGCGATACGGGACCGCGCCCGCCGTACGGCCTTCCTGCCGCAACGCGACCCCGACGCCCCCGGCCGCCGGCGGCCCCGGGCGCCCGGTCACGCCCTCCCGGCGACCACCGCGTAGGGCGCGCTCCACCCCACTTCTCCGGCGGGTTCCACCGCCCGGCCGCGCCCCACGCGGGTCGTCATGCCGCACACCCACGTCACCGGCACGACGAGACCCCCGGAGGGCTCACCCACCCATGTCCGTGTTCGCCAGCCTGGTCGAGCGCCTCGCCGACCTGCTCCAGCCGCTGTTCGGCGCCACTGCCGCCGCCGCCGCGATCGTCCTCTTCACCGCCCTCGTACGCCTCCTCGTCCTGCCCCTGTCCCGGGCCGCCGCGCGCGGGCAGAAGGCGCGGACCGCGCTCCAGCCGAAGATCGCCGAACTGCGCCGCAAGCATGGGAAGAACCCCGAAAAGCTCCAGCGGGCCATGCTGGAACTGCACCGGAAGGAGAAGGTGTCACCGCTGTCGGGCTGCCTGCCCGCCCTGTTCCAGCTGCCCGCCTTCTTCCTCCTCTACCACCTGTTCTCCAGCACCACGATCGGCGGGCGGGCGAACGAACTGCTCACGCACCGGCTGTTCGCCGCCCCGCTCGGCGGCCGGTGGGCCGACGCCCTGGGCGAGGGCGGGATGTTCGGGGGCGCGGGGCTCGTCTACGCCGGGCTGTTCGTGGTCGTCGCCGCCGTCGCCACCTTCAGCTACCGGCTGACCAAGCGGATGACGGCCGCCCAGCCCCTGGTGCCGGCCGGGGACGGGGAGCAGGTGCCGGGACTGGCCGCGGTCGGCCGGGTCATGCCGTTCCTGTCCTTCTTCACGCTCGTCACCGTCGCCGTGGTGCCGCTGGCCGCCGCGCTGTACATGGTGACCAGTACGACGTGGAGCGCCGTCGAACGGGCCGTGCTGTACCGGTGAGCGGCGGCCTCCGGCCCCACCGGTTACGGTCCAGTACGTGAACGCGGTATTGCGGAGCGCACCCGCACCTTGGAGGATCGACCAAGTCCTCCGATGGCTGCGCCGGCCGCACCCCGTCGCACCTCATCGGTGGGGCTGCCCGCGATCGAGGGAGTTGGACCATGAAGCTGCTGCGAGTCGGTACGGCGGGTGCGGAGCGCCCTGCGCTGCTCGACGCCGATGGAACACTGCGGGACCTGTCGGGCCTCGTGCCGGACGTCGACGGCGCGCTGCTCGCCGACGACGCGGCGCTCCGCCGGATCCGCGCCGCCGCCGACGCCGGTGACCTGCCCGCGCTGGACGCGACGGGGCTGCGGATCGGGCCGCCGCTCGGGCGCATCGGAAAGATCGTGTGCATCGGGCTGAACTACCACGACCACGCCCGCGAGGTCGGCGCCGAGCCGCCCGCCGAGCCCGTCGTCTTCTTCAAGGCGCCGGACACGGTGGTCGGGCCGGACGACACCGTGCTCGTACCGCGCGGATCCGTCAAGACCGACTGGGAGGTGGAGCTGGCGGTCGTGATCGGGCGTACGGCCCGCTACCTGGAGTCGGCCGAGGAGGGGCTCGCGTGCGTGGCCGGGTACGCGGTCGCCCACGACGTGTCCGAGCGCGAGTTCCAGATCGAGCGCGGCGGGACCTGGGACAAGGGCAAGAACTGCGAGACGTTCAACCCGCTCGGGCCGTGGCTGGTCACCGCCGACGAGGTGCCCGACCCGCAGAACCTCACGCTCCGGCTGTGGGTCAACGGCGAGCTGAGGCAGGACGGGACGACCGCCGACCAGATCTTCCCGGTGGGGGAGGTCGTGCGGTACGTCAGCCGGTTCATGACCCTGTACCCCGGTGACGTCATCAACACCGGGACGCCGGCGGGGGTGGCGATGGGGCAGCCCGAGCCGAAGCCGTACCTGCGGGCGGGGGACGTCGTCGAGCTGGAGATCGAAGGGCTGGGGCGGCAGCGGCAGGAGCTCAAGGACGCGTAGGCGCTCCGCTGGGGGGTGGAGCGGGGTGGGCTGAGGTGGGGAGGGGGGCCGGGGAGCTGCGGTGCGTTGTCGGCCGCGGGTTGTGGGTGGCCGGTCGCGCAGTTCCCCGCGCCCCTGGAACGCCGGTCGGCTCACCCCGGCAACCCCGGCAGGGAAGCCGAGGGAGCGCGCTCATCCCTGACAGGGAAGCCGAGAGGGCGCGCTCATTCCTCAGCTCATTCCTCACAGGGAAGCCGAGAGGGCGCGCTCATCCCAGCAGGGCGGCCAGTCTGCGCCAGCCTTCCCGGGGCAGGACGTCCTGCGGGCCCTCCTCCACCACCTGGAGGGCGACGTGGTCGGCGCCCGCCTCGTGGAAGGCGGTGATACGGCGGCGGATGGCGTCCTCGTCGCCCCAGGCGAACACCGCGTCGATCAGGCGGTCGCTGCCGCCGCCCGTCACGTCGGCCTCGGTGAAGCCGATGCGGAGGAAGTTCCGGACGTAGTTCGGGAGTTCCAGGTAGCGGGCGAGGTAGGCGCGGGCGGTCGCGCGGGCGCGGACCGGGTCGGAGTCGAGGACGACCTTGAACTCCGGGGCCAGCAGGGCGTCGACGCCGAGGATCTCCCGGGCCTGCGCGGTGTGCTCGGGTGTGACCAGGTACGGGATCGCGCCCGCCGCCCGGTCCCGGGACAGCCGGAGCATCTTGGCGCCGAGCGCGGCCAGCACCCGGCGGCCGGCGGGCATGCCCGCCTTGTCCAGGGCGTCGACGTACTCGACCATCGTCGAGTACGGGCGCCGGTAGCCCGTCACCCGCGGGCCGTGGCTCACCCCGAGGCCGAGGACGAAGCGGCCCGGGTGGGCCGCCTCCACCTCGGTGAAGTCCGCCGCGGCGGCGTCGGCGCCGTGCTCCCAGATGCTCTGGATGCTGGTGCCCACGACGATCCGCTCGCTCGCCCGGAGCAGCGGGACGGCGTTGCGGGCGGAGCTGTTGCCGCCCAGCCACACGGCGCCGAAACCGAGCCGCTCCAACTCCGCGACCGCCTCGGCGCGTTCGTCCCGCCGCTCGGGGTCCTCCGCGCGCAGTCCGACGCTCCAGATGCCGTACCGGCCGACCTGCTGCTTGAGGTTCCCTGCGTACTCGCTCATCGGTTTCTCGTTCCCTCCAGCCGGGTGCGCGTGCCGTGACGACCGTGGTCATTCCTTGTACATGTACACCGCGTGCCAACCGGAGGGGCGCGACGGTGATTCCCACCGCGGTGAGCGGGTGAGCGGGTGAGCGGGTGAGCGGGGGAGCGGGGGAGCGGGGGAGCAGGTGAGCGGGTGAGCAGGTGAACGGGTGAGTCGACGAGCGGGTGAGCCGGTGTGCCGGTCGGCCTACCGGCCCGGGGACCCCTCCAGGAAACGCTCCAGCGCCTCCACCACCAGCCGGTGGTCCTGCACCTGCGGCAGCCCGGACACCGTGACCGCGCCGACCACACCCACGCCCTCCACGGTGATCGGGAAGGACCCGCCGTGCGCCGCGTAGGTGTCGGGGTCGAGGCGCGAGGACTCCTCGAACGTCGAGCCCTTGGCGCGGAAGCGGGCGCCCACCAGGTAGGAGGGGGCGCCGTAGCGCTCCACCACCCGGCGCTTGCGGGCGATCCAGGCGTCGTTGTCGGGGGTGGAGCCGGGCAGCGCCGCGTGGAAGAGCTGCTGTCCGGCCCGGTGGATGTCGATGGCGACCGGGGCCTGCCGCTCCCGGGCCAGCTCGACCAGGAGCGAGCCCAGCGCCCAGGCGTCGTCGTACGTGAACCGGCGGAAGACCAGACGGCGTTGCTGTGCCTCCAGTTCCTCCACGCTCGGGGGCGAGCCGGGGTCCGGGGTCGGGGTCGGGGTCGGGGTCGGGGTCGGGGTGGTCATCGTGGGGGCCGCCTTCCGGGTCGGGGACTGGCCGGATCGGCCGGATCGGCCGGATCGGTCGGACTGGTCGGATCGGTCGGACTGGCCGGATCGGCCGGACTGGTCGGGAGAGGTCACAGAGCCACCGTCACCCCGTCCCGGGCCGACCGGCGGGCCGCCTCCAGGACGTCCAGCGCGGCGGCGGCCTCGTGGGCGCTCACCGGGTTGGGGCCGCCCTCCAGCAGGGCCTTCGCCACCGCCGCGTAGTAGGCGGGGTAGTCGCCCGGCAGCGACGGCTCCACCCGGCCGCCGCCGGTCAGCGGCGACTCGCCGGAACCGACCCGGCCCCACAGCGACTCGTCCTCCTCGCCCCAGCCGGGGCCGGGCCGCTTGCTCTCGCGCAGCGCCGCCTCCTGCGGGTCCAGGCCGTACTTGACGTAGCCGGCCTGCGAGCCCAGCACCCGGAAGCGGGGGCCGAGCTGGGCGGCGGTCGACGAGACGTACAGGTGCGAGCGCACCCCGTTCGCGTGCGTGAGGGCGATGAACGTGTCGTCGTCGGCCTCCGCGCCCGCGCGGCGCACCACCGACTCGGCGTACACCTGCGTGGCCGGGCCGAACAGCACCAGCGCCTGGTCGACGACATGGCTGCCGAGGTCGTACAGCAGACCCCCGATCTCCGCCGGGTCGCCGGACTCCCGCCAGCCGCCCTTCGGCTTGGGCCGCCACCGCTCGAAACGCGACTCGAACCGCCATACGTCGCCCAGGGCGCCCTCGGCGAGCAGCTTGCGCAGGGTCAGGAAGTCGTTGTCCCAGCGGCGGTTCTGGAAGACCGACAGCAGGACGCCGCGCTCCTCGGCGAGCGCCGCCAGCTCGCGCGCCTCGGCCGCCGTGCCCGCGATCGGCTTGTCCACCACGACCGGCAGACCGGCCTTGAGGGCGGTGGCCGCGAGCGGGACGTGCGTCTTGTTCGGCGAGGCGATGACGACCAGGTCCAGTTCGGCGGCCCGGTCGAACAGCTCGTCGGGGGTGGCGGCGATCCGTACGTCCGGGAACTCGGCGCGGGCCTGCCGCTGCCGCTCGGGGTTCGAGGTGACGACCGTGTCCAGGGTCAGGCCCTCGGTGGCGGCGATCAGCGGGGCGTGGAAGACGGAGCCCGCGAGGCCGTAGCCGACGAGGCCGACGCGGAGCGGGCCGCGCGCGGGAGTGCCGGAGGAGGTGCCGGGGGAAGTACCAGTCATGCCCCCACTTTCGCAACGCTGTTGCCAAAGTGCAAGCGGAGGCGACAATAGGGGGTGTGAACAGCGCGAACGGTGGTGCAGGCGGTACGGGCGGTGTGAGCAGGACGGGCAGTGCGGGCGGCGTGAGCGGTACGGGTGGAGCGGGGGGTGCGGGGGACGCGGTGGGTGCGGTGTCCGGCGTGCGGCGCGGGGCGGCCGGCGTCAATCTGCTCGCGCTGCGCAGCCACAACACCGCCCTCGTGCTCGACCTGCTGCGCACCGCCGGACCGGAGGGCATCAGCCGCCTGGAACTCGCCGAGCGGACCGGGCTCACCCCCCAGGCGGTCAGCAAGATCACCGCACGGCTGCGGCAGGAGGGCCTCGCCGCCGAGGCCGGGCGCCGTGCATCCACGGGCGGCAAGCCGCGTACCGTGCTGCGGCTGGTCCCGGAGGCGGGGCACGCCCTCGGCGTCCATCTGGACCGGGACGAGCTGCGCGCGGTCCTGGTCGACCTCGACGGCGCCGTGGTGGGGGAGCGGCGGGCACCGCTGGACCTCGGGGCCGGGGCGGACGCCGTGGTCGCGGCGGTGGCCCGGGAGGCGGAAGGGCTGGCGGCGGAGGCACTGCGGCCGGGCGCCTCCGGTTCCTCCTTCCCTCCCGACCCTCTCTTCTCTCCCGGCTCCCCTTCCGACTCCTCTTCCCCTCCCGGCTCCCCTTCCTTTCCCTGGCCCTCCTCTCTCCTCGGGCTCGGCGTCGCGCTCCCCGGCCCGCTCGACCACGCGCGCGGGGTACTGCACCGGGTCACCGGATTCCCCGAGTGGGACGGCTTCCCGCTGCGGGACGCGCTGGCGCGGCGGCTCGGGATGCCGGTCGTCGTCGACAAGGACACCAACGCCGCCGCGCTCGGCCTCGCGGTCGGCGGCGAGGGCGGTTCGGGCGGTTCCTTCGCCTACCTGCACCTGGGTACGGGGCTGGGGGCCGGGCTCGTGATCGGCGGGAGCGTGCACCGGGGGGCCCGGACCGGGGCCGGCGAGTTCGGGCACCAGGTCGTGCAGCTGGACGGCCCGCCCTGCACGTGTGGCGGCCGGGGCTGCGTCGAGGCCCTGTGCCTGGGCGCCGTCGCCCGCGGCGACCTCGACGAGGCGGCCCGGGTGCTCGGCGCGGGCGCCGCCAACCTCGCCGGGCTGCTCGACATCGACCTGGTCCTGCTCGGCGGCCGGACCGTCGCCGCCGCGCCCGAGGCGTTCGTCCGCGGGGTCGGCGCCGTCCTCGACGCGCGCGCCCGGCGCGAGGGAGGGCGCGCGGGCGCCGTACCGGTACGGATCGCGCCCGGCGGGGCGCGCGGGGTCGCGGAAGGCGCGGCTCAGCTGCTGCTCGCGCCCTTGTTCGGACGGGGGGACGCCTGACGGCGGGGAGACGCCTGACGACTCCGCCGGTCGGGTGGACGCACGGGATCGTTGGGGGCGGTCGCCCCGAATGGCGGTTCCCGCCGGCCGGGGCCTCCGGGACGCTTATGTGCTCATGCGACTGTGTACGCCCGTGTCCCCCTGCCTGATGGCGGCAGCCGCCCTCCTCACCACGGTCACGATCACGACCGCGACCGCGACGGCGCCTGCCCCGGCGCACGCCACCCAGAGCGCCCCCGCGCACGCCCCTGCCCCCGCCCTCACCGGCACCCGCACCGACCTCCCAGCCTCAGCCCCAGCCCTGGCTCCAGACCCCGCCCCCGCCCCCGCCCCCGCCTGTGCCACCCCCGGTGACCGGGACTTCCCCCTCGCCACCCGCATCCACGGCGGTCCCGCCGTCTACGGGGCCGGTGGCGGCCACGGCACCTGGTACCTGGACCTCACCAACACCACCACCCGCACCTGCTCCGGCATCCACCCCGTCGTCGTCCTCGTCGACGAGGGACGGTCCTTGGACCCGGCGCGGCTCCGCCTGGAGTTCCACGACGGCACCCGCTTCCACCCCGTCCGCCTCGCGGCGACCGACGCGGACGAACTGATCGGCGCGTTCGCCGCCGACGGTGACGGCTTCCCCGGCTTCACCGTCGGGCCCGGCAGCACCCTCACGGTGACGGTGCGCCTGACGGTCGTCCCGGGCGCCGTACCCGACGAGGTCACCGCCAACGCCGCGATCGTGCAGCGCCGGGAGGACGACGGCGACTGGGTCGGCCAGTCGAACGACTACCGCTTCCGCATCGAGTCCGCCGGACGGCCCGGCGAACCGCCCGCCGGACGATCCGGCCACCCCTCTGCCACACCGTCCGCCGGATCGACTGCCGGGCCATCCACCGGGCTATCCACCGGGCCGTCCGCCGGGCCATCCGCCGAACAGTCCGTGCCCGCCCTCACCCCCAACCTCACTCCCAGCCTCACCCCCACCGCCCCCGACGGCCGGTTCCCCTTCGTCGACCAGCTCGCCGGTACCGGGCTCGGCCGGGTCCTCCCGGCGCTGACGACCACCGCCCTGCTCGTCGCCGCGGGTGCCACGGCCGTCCTGCTGGCCCGCAGACGCCGTTGACGGAACCCCGCGGACGCCGTTGACGGAACCCCGCGGACGCCGGTGACGACCCCGCCCCAGGGCGCGGCCCCCTCCTCGTCTCCCACCTCGGCTCCCCACCTCGGCTCCCCCTCCACGACTCTCCCTCCTCGACCCTCCTTCCTCCGCTCACCCCCTCGCCCCCTTCCTCAGCCCACCCCCACCCCCACCCCCGCCCCCTCACCTCACCTCACCGACCACCCCGGCCCCGGTAACCCCCGTCTGCGACCATCCCTGCGTGGACTACCCGAACGACCAGGCCCCCGGCGCCCCCGTCCGCTCCGGCATCCCCGAGCACGGCCGCGTCCCGAAGTACTACGCCGTGAAGGCACGCATCGACCGGCTCGTCGGCGAGCTGGGGGAGGGCGGCCTCATCCCCACCGAACGCGACCTCGCCGAGCGGTACGGCGTCGCCCGCGAGACCGTCCGGCAGGCCCTGCGCGAGCTGGTGCTGGAGGGCAAACTGCGGCGGCAGGGACGCGGCACGGTGGTCGCCGGCCCCAAGCTGGAGCAGCCGCTGTCGCTGGCCAGCTACACCGAGGGCGTCCGGCGTCAGGGCCGTACCCCCGGCCGTACGCTCGTCACGCTCGACCGTTTCCCGTGCCCCGACGCGCTCGCCGCCGAGACCGGCCTCAGACGCGGCGAGCCCGTCTGGCATCTGGAGCGCGTGCTGCTCGCCGACGACGAGCGGGTCGGCCTGGAGAGCACGTACGTGGCCGTGGCCCGGGTGCCGTACCTGGACCGGGACTTCGACCCCGACTCCTCCTTCTACGGCTATCTGAACGGCCAGGGCATCGCCTTCGGCGACGCCGACGAGCGGATCGAGACCGTCCTCGCCACGCCGCGCGAAGCCCTCCTCATCGGCACCCCGCCCGCCCTGCCGATGCTGCTCATCCACCGCGTCTCCCGGGACACCGAGGGCCGTCCGCTGGAGCGCGTGCGCACGCTCTACCGGGGCGACCGCTTCTCGTTCACCACCCACCTCGGCGGCTGAAAACCACCCCCGCCGGCCCTTTTCACCCACCCCCGAAGATCACAAAAAGATAACGGGTCTAGCCCAAACGTGATGCTCAGTTCACGCTCTCGTTGTCAGCCGGACCCTTCCGGTTCCCCGGCAGCGAGGAGTGTGACGGACGTGAGAGTGATAGTCGTCGGAGCCGGCGTGGTGGGCACCCTGCACGCCTGGCACGCAGTGGAACGCGGCCACGAGGTCGTACAGATCGAACGCGAGACGGAGGCACGGGGCGCGTCACTGCGCAATTTCGGCCAGATCTGGGTGAGCGGCCGGGCAGGCGGCGAGGAGCTGGAGACCGCGCTGCGGGCCCGGGAGCTGTGGGAGGAGATCGGCGGCCGGGTCCCGGCCCTCGGCTTCCGCCCCAACGGCTCCCTCACCCCCGTCCGCGGCGACCTCGAACGGGCCGTCGCCGAGGCCGCCGTGGCCCGCCCGGACGCCGCCGCCCGCGGCTACAAGCTGCTCACCGCCGACGAGGCCCGCGCCCTGAACCCCGCCCTGCGCGGCGCGTTCGACGCCGCCCTGTACTGCGAGCGGGACGCGGCCGTCGAGCCGCGCACCGCCCAGCGCGCCCTCCGCGCCGAGCTGCTGAAGTCCCCGCACTACACCTTCCTGCCCGGCCGCGAGGTCCGCGACGTCGTCGGCGAGAACGCCGTCCGCGACGACCACGGCGACGTCCACACCGGCGACGTCGTCGTCCTGTGCACCGGCGCCTGGCTCGGCGGCCTCGTCCGCGAACTGGCCGGACCGGACCTGCCGGTGCGCCGTGTCCGCCTCCAGATGATGCAGACCGACCCGCTCGGCGAGCCGCTGACCACCTCGGTCGCCGACGCCGACAGCTTCCGCTACTACCCCGCCTACCGCTCGCCCGCCCTGGACGAGCTCAACGCGCGGCAGCCGCAGCCGGCCACGGCCGCGGAGCACAAGATGCAGCTGCTCATGGTGCAGCGCGCCGACGGCGGCCTGACCATCGGCGACACCCACGAGTACGAGCACCCCTTCGCCTTCGACACCCTCGAAGACCCCTACGAGCACCTCACCGGCGTCGTCGAGTCCCTCCTCGGCCGCCCCCTGCCGAAGATCCGGCGCCGCTGGGCCGGGGTGTACGCCCAGTGCACCGACCCGAGCCGGGTCGTGCACCGGCAGCAGGTACGCGACGGCGTGTGGCTGGTCACCGGGCCCGGCGGGCGCGGCATGACCTGCTCGCCCGCGATAGCCGAGACCACCGCGAACGAACTGGGCTGGTGACCACCTCCATGACCACGACCACGACCGACATCCGCCTCGTCGTCCTCGACATGGCCGGCACCACCGTCGCCGACGGCGGCCTCGTCGAGCGCGCCTTCGACACCGCCGCCCGCGAACTGGGCGTCGAGCCCGGCACCGACGACCACGCCGAGAAGCTCGCCTACGTCCGCGCCACCATGGGCGAGTCCAAGATCTCCGTCTTCCGGCACCTGTTCGGCGACGAGGACCGCGCCCAGCGCGCCAACGCCGCCTTCGAGAAGGCGTACGGCGAACTCGTCGACGGCGGCCTGATCGCCCCCGTCCCCGGCGCCCGCGAGACCATCGAGGAACTGACCGCCCAGGGCCGGACCGTCGTCCTGACCACCGGGTTCGCCCGCGTCACGCAGGACGCCATCCTCGGCGCCCTCGGCTGGCAGGGCCTGGTGCCGCTCACGCTGTGCCCCGCCGACGCGGGCGGGCGCGGACGGCCGTACCCCGACATGGTGCTGGAGGCGTTCCTGCGCACCAAGGCCGCCGAGAGCGTGGCGCAGGTCGCCGTCGTCGGCGACACCTCCTACGACGTGCTCAGCGGAGTGCGCGCCGGGGCCGGCCTGGTCGCCGGCGTGCGCACCGGGGCGCACGGGGACGACGCCTTCCGCGCGGCGGGCGCCACCCACGTCCTCGACTCCGTCGCGGACCTGCCCGCCCTCCTCCAGGGAGCCGGCTGATGGCCACCAGCACGGCCGGCGGCATCCGCTTCGACGCGGTCACCGTCGCCTACGGCGGCAACGTCGTCCTCGACGCCCTCGACCTGACCGTCGCCCCCGGCGAGGTCATGGCGCTGCTCGGGCCGTCCGGATCCGGCAAGACCACCGCGCTGCGGGCGGTCGCCGGGTTCGTCCGGCCCGCCTCGGGGCGGGTCTACCTCGGCGACCGGGACGTCACCGACCTGCCGCCGCACCGGCGCGGCATCGGCATGGTCGTCCAGCAGTACGCCCTCTTCCCGCACCTGCGGGTCGAGGACAACGTGGCGTTCGGGCTCAAGGCCCGCAAGGCGGACAAGTCCGAGATCCGCACGCGCGTCGCCGAGGCGCTGGAGATGACCGGCATGGCCGCCTACGCCCGCCGCCACCCGCGCGAGCTGTCCGGCGGCCAGCAGCAGCGCGTCGCCATCGCCCGCGCCCTCGCCATCCGCCCCGGCGTCCTCCTCCTGGACGAGCCGCTGTCCGCGCTCGACGCGCAGCTGCGCTCCGGGATGCTCGCCGAACTGGCCCGCCTCCACCGCGAACTGCCCGACGTGTCGATCCTGTACGTCACCCACGACCAGCTCGAGGCGCTCACCCTCGCCGACCGGATCGCGGTGATGGACAAGGCCCGCCTCCGGTCCTGCGGCACCCCGCAGGAGCTGTACCGGGCCCCGGCCGACGCGTTCACCGCGTCCTTCGTCGGCAACGCCAACCTGCTGCCGGTGACGGTCGGTGACACCGGGAAAGTGACCTTCGGCGGCACCGGGCTGACCGTCGGCACCGCGGGCGCCGCGCCCGGCGCGCGGGCCACCCTGTGCGTCCGGCCGCACCTCATCGGGCTCGGCGACGGACCCAACCGGCTCACCGGCACGGTCGCCGAGATCCAGTGGCGCGGCGCCACCCACCGGCTGTACGTGGACATCGCCGGCCACAAGATCATGGCCGACCTGCGCGAACTGCGGAACCCTCCCGCTCTCGGCGAGACGGTGACCCTGCACTTTGCCCCCGAGGACGCGGTCCTGCTGTCCGCCGAAATGACCGGGGAGCCCACCGGCCCGACTGGGGAACCCACCGGCCCGGCCGCCAAGCCCGACAAGCCCGCCAAGCCCGCCAAGGCCGCCGGGGAATCCACCGAGCCGGCCGCCAAGCCCGCCAAGGCGGTCAGCCATGGCTAGCGCGACCCTCGGTCTCCCCGCCCAGAGCAAGCGGGCGACGGTCCCGGCGTGGGTGTGGGCCCTGCCCCCGGTCGCCCTCCTCGCCCTCGCCTTCCTCTACCCCCTCGCCCTGGTCGTCCGGCAGTCCTTCCAGCCCGACACCGGCGGCACCTCCGTCCAGCCGTACGCCGACGTGTTCGCCTCCGAGGCGTTCCGGGAGGCGCTGTGGACCACCGTGTGGCTGGCGGCGGGATCGACCGCCGGCTGCCTGGTCCTCGGGTTCGTCCTCGCGCTGGTCATCGCGTTCGTGCCGTTCCCGGGGGCGCGGGCGGTGTCCCGGTTCATCGACGTCTTCCTCTCCTTCCCGTCCTTCCTGATCACGCTGGCCCTGCTGTTCATCTACGGATCGGTCGGCATGGCCAACGGCCTGTGGACGGACGTCACCGGGGCCGCCGAGGGGCCCTTCCGGTTCCTCACCACGCCCTGGGGCGTCCTGCTCGCCGAGATCACGTACTTCACGCCGTTCGTGATGCGCCCGCTGCTCGCCGCGTTCTCCCAGCTGGACACCGCCCAGCTGGAGGCGGCCAGTTCGCTCGGCGCCCGCGCGCCCCGCATCATCCGGCAGATCATCCTGCCCGAGGCGCTGCCCGCGCTCGCCGCCGGCGGCAGCCTCGTCCTGGTCCTGTGCCTCAACGAGTTCGGCATCGTCCTCTTCACCGGCGCCAAGGGCGTCACGACCCTGCCGATGCTCGTCTACGGCAAGGCGATCCTGGAGTCCGACTACCCGGGCGCCTGTGTCGTCGCCGTCGTCAACGTCCTGATCTCCGTGGGCCTGTACGGCCTGTACCGGGTGGTGAGCCGCCGTGCTGGTGCATAGCCGCAGCGCGAGGTGGGCCGTGTGGGCGGTCTTCCTCGTCCTCTTCCTGCCCCTGTTCGCCCTTCCCCTCCTCGTCGTCCTCGGCGCCTCCTTCGCCACCCACTGGTCCAGCGTCCTGCCCTCCGGTTTCACCACCGCCCACTATCAGGCCGCCACCCGCGGCGAGGCCCTCCAGGCGCTCACCACCAGCCTGGTCACCGCCCTCACCGCCAGCCTGCTCGCGCTGGCCGCCGGCACCTGGGCCGCGCTCGCCGCCGCCGCGCTGAAGAAGCGGTACCGCAAGGTGATGGACGCCCTGTTCGTGCTGCCGGTCGCCGTGCCCTCCGTCGTCGTGGGCCTGGCGATCCTGGTCGCCTTCTCCCAGCCGCCGTTCCTGCTCAACGGCACCCGCTGGATCGTGATCACCGCCCACGCGGTGCTGGTCACCGCCTTCGCCCACCAGTCGGTGTCCGCGGCGCTGGCCCGCCTGGACCCGGCCTACGAACAGGCCGCCGCGTCCCTCGGTGCCAGTCCCGCCCACGTCCTGTGGCGCGTGAAGCTGCCGCTGCTGCTGCCGTCCCTGACCGCCGCGGCCGGCCTGTGCTTCGCCCTGTCGATGGGCGAGCTGAGCGCCACGATGATGCTGTATCCGCCTGACTGGACCCCGCTGCCGGTCCTCATCTACGCGGCCACCGACCGCGGCGCCCTGTTCACCGGCTCCGCCGTCGCCGTGGTCCTGATGGCAGCGACCCTGCTGGTGCTGCTCGCGGTCTCCCGCATCCGCACCAGAGCCTCGTACCGCTGACCACGGCGTACCGCTGACCACGGCGTACCGCTGACCACGGCGTACCGCTGACCACGGCGTACCGCTGACCACGGCGTACCGCGACCACGACGTACCGCGCCGCGGCACACCGCCGATCGCGGCGTACCGCCGACCACGACGAGCCACCGACAACACCCCTCCCCTCCCAGGAGTTCACCTCGCCATGCCCAGAAACGCCCTCAAGCCGCTCGCCGCCCTCTGCGTCCTCGCCCTCCCCCTCACCGCCTGCGGCGGCAACTCCGCCGCCTCCGACGAGAAGGTCGTCACCGTCTACAGCGCCGACGGCCTCAAGGGCGAGAACGGCGACGGCTGGTACGACCAGGTCTTCAAGGACTTCGAGAAGGAGACCGGCATCAAGGTCGAGTACGTCGAAGGCGGCTCCGGCGAGATGGTGCAGCGCGCCGCCCGCGAGAAGGCCAACCCGCAGGCCGACGTCCTCGTCACCCTCCCGCCGTTCATCCAGCAGGCCGACGGCAAGGGCCTGCTGCAGAAGTACACCCCGAAGGGCGCCGACCAGGTCGACGGCGCCGACAAGGCCGCGAACGGCACCTGGACCGCCGTCGTCAACAACTACTTCGGGTTCATCTACAACAAGAAGGAGCTCAAGCAGCCCCCCACCACCTGGGAGGAACTGCTCGACGGGAAGTACGAGAACAAGCTCCAGTACTCCACCCCGGGCGTCGCCGGCGACGGCACCGCCGTCCTCATCAAGGCCATGCACGACTTCGGCGGCGAGAAGCAGGCCATGGAGTACCTCAAGAAGCTCCAGGCCAACAACGTCGGCCCGTCCGCGTCCACCGGCAAGCTCGCCCCCAAGGTCGACAAGGGCGAACTGCTCGTCGCCAACGGCGACGTCCAGATGAACTACGCCCAGTCCAAGACCATGCCGAACCTCGGCATCTGGTTCCCGGCCCGCGAGGGCGGCAAGCCCACCACCTTCGCCCTGCCGTACGCGGCCGGCCTGGTCACCAAGGCACCGCACGGCGAGAACGGCAGGAAGCTCCTGGACTACCTGCTCGGACAGAAGGCACAGGCGCAGGTCAGCGAGATCGGCGGCGGCTTCGCGGCCCGCCGGGACGTCAAGGGCACCGACGCCAACGCGATCGCGCTCGCCAAGCTGATGGACGGTGTGGAGGTCTTCGAACCCGACTGGGCCGCCATCGACAAGAACCTCTCGTCCCACATCGAGGCCTGGAAGTCGGCCACCGGCAGCTGAGACCCTTCCGGACCACCCGCACCGCCCAGCGCGGCCACCGCATCACCCCAGCACGACCACCCGCACCACCCCAGCACCGGTACCGCGCCACCTCAGCACGACCACCGCGCCACCTCAGCACGACCACCGCGCCACCCCAGCACGACCACCGCACCACCGCACCGCCCCAGCACGACCACCGCATACCCCTACGCCACCGGAGTATCACGTGTCGTCCCGTCACCTCACCCGCCGTACCGTCCTCTCCGCCACGACCGTCACGACCGTCACGGCCGCCACCGCCGCCCTCGGCATGGTCCCCGCGGTCGGCGCCGCCCCGGCGTACGCCGCGCCCACCCTGCCGAACGGCATCAGCAAGGACAAGGTCCTGGTCATCGGCATGGACGGCCTGCGCCACGACCGCATCGACGCGGCGAACGCGCCGCACCTGAAGGCCATGATGCGCGAAGGGACGTACGGCACCTCCCTGCTGTACGCCAACCCGATGGCCGCCACCTCCTCCGGGCCCGGCTGGTCCACCATCTCCACCGGCGTCTGGCCCGACAAGCACGGCGTCAAGGACAACAGCTTCACGGGCAAGAACTACGACCAGTACCCGGGCCTGCTGGCCCGCCTGGCCCAGGTGCGGCCCGGACTGTCCACGTACGCCGCCGTCGACTGGAAGGCCCTGGACACCCAGGGCACCGTCACCCCCGGCGCCGACGCCAAGCTGGTCCTGGACGGCGACGCCGACGGTTACGCCGCGCACGACGCCACCATCGCCGCCGAGGCCGAGGCCGTCCTGCGCGACCAGAACCCGGACGTGCTGTTCGTCTACTTCGGCCAGTCCGACATCGTCGGCCACAACCAGGGCGCGGCCAGTCAGGCGTACCTGAACGTGATCGCGACGCAGGACGCCTACGTCGGCCGCCTGCGCGCCGCCATCCAGGCCCGGCCCACCTACGCCACCGAGCGCTGGACCGTCATCGTCACCACCGACCACGGCCACCTGGACGCGGGCGGCCACGGCGGGTCCGCGATCGAGGAGCGCCGCACCTTCGTCCTCGCCACCGGCCCCGGCATCGCCGCCGGCGCCCGCCCGATCGACACCCGGCTCGTCGACGTCGTCCCCACCGTCCTGAAGCAGCTCGGCATCCCCGTCGACCCGGCGTGGGGCCTGGACGGCAAGCCGATCCAGGAGCGCTCCGCCGACCCGTTCGACACGCTGTACGGCTCCCTGGCGCCCCGCGTCGACGAGACCGGCATCCCGGCCTCCGTCCTCGGCTTCACCCACACCCCGCCCAGCGGCTGGTCGGTGATCGGCAACGCCATGGGCACCGGCGGGATCACCGAGTGGCGCGGCTGGGCGTTCACCACCGACGAGTTCTGGTCCCGCGCCCAGCGCGACCAGTCCCGGGAGCTGAACGTCCGCTCGCGCGGCGTGTTCGCAGTCGCCGACTCCGACGAGTGGGCCGACAAGTCCTTCTCCGGCACGTACGACTCGACCCTGGTGACCCCGGCGTACGCCGTCACCGGCGCGTCGGCGGTCCGGCTGGACTTCACCACCCACTACCGGCAGGAGGGCAGCCAGACCGCCCAGGTCCTCGCCTCCTTCAACGGCGGTACGCCCACCGTCGTCAAGAGCTACACCTCCGACGTCGTCTCGCAGCCCCAGTCGCTGACCGTCCCCGTCCCCGCCGGAGCTTCGAACGTGAGCTTCCGTTTCCGGTACACCGGGGCGAACAACTGGTACTGGGCGATCGACGGGATCAAGGTCGCCGTGCTCTCCTGACTAGGCTGGGGGCGTCGGTACGCCGTGGTCCCGGCGCCCCTGTCCTTGTCCGTACGCACGCCAGGAGTTCGCAGCACATGGCAGACCGCAAGCCCATCGAATCGTGGCTCACCGACATGGACGGCGTCCTCATCCACGAGGGAGTGCCGATCCCCGGAGCCGACGCCTTCCTCAAGAAGCTGCGGGAGTCCGGCAAGCCCTTCCTGGTCCTGACCAACAACTCCATGTACACCCCGCGCGACCTGCACGCCCGGCTGCGCCGCATGGGCCTGGACGTGCCGATCGAGTCGATCTGGACCTCGGCGCTGGCCACCGCCAAGTTCCTCGACGACCAGCGGCCCGGCGGCTCGGCGTACGTCATCGGCGAGGCGGGCCTGACCACCGCCCTGCACGACATCGGGTACGTCCTCACCGACCACGACCCCGACTACGTCGTCCTCGGCGAGACCCGCACCTACTCCTTCGAGGCCATGACCAAGGCGGTCCGGCTCATCAACGGCGGCGCCCGCTTCATCTGCACCAACCCCGACGAGACCGGCCCCTCCACCGAGGGCCCGCTCCCCGCGACCGGCGCGGTGGCCGCACTGATCACCAAGGCGACCGGCAAGAAGCCGTACTTCGCGGGCAAGCCCAACCCGCTGATGATGCGCACCGGCCTCAACGCCATCGGCGCCCACTCCGAGACCAGCGCGATGATCGGCGACCGCATGGACACCGACGTCCTGGCGGGCATCGAGGCCGGGATGCAGACGTTCCTGGTCCTCACCGGCCTGACCGGCCCCGCGCAGATCGAGGACTTCCCCTACCGGCCGTCCCAGGTCGTGGACTCCATCGCGGACCTCGTCGACCGGATCTGACCCGGACCGGTCGCACCTGACCGGTTTTGGCCGATTTTGGTGGGATCTGGCGAGACCTGTCGAACCTGAAACGTGCCACCCCCCGCCACCACCCGTTCGGAGCAACCCCGCCCCGCCCCGGATGCGGGAACGGGGCCGACGGGGGAGTCTCCGGACAACGGGAGGTACACGATGGGTTCACTCAGCGTCACTCTCTGCGCCGGAGCCGCACTCGCCGCACTGCTCACCCCGGCGGCACACGCGGCGGATGCGGCAGACGCGGGGGACGGAGGCGGAGTCTCGGTGTCCCCGGCCACCCCCGCCCCCGGCACCGACATCACGCTCCGCGCCGCCGACTGCGCCGGGAAGGCGGCCGTCGCCACCTCCGCCGCCTTCGTCTCGGACGTACGGCTCGCCCTGGTGAGCACGGACGGCACCCTCGTCGGCTCCGGTCGCGTCCGCTCCACGGCCACGGCCGGGGCGCACGAGGTGAAGGTCCACTGCGGCGCCGACCGGCGGACGGGCACCCTGACCGTGGCCGGACGGACACCCCCGTCGGCCCGCCCCGCCGCCCCCGCCTCACCCGTCGCCCCCGTCGACGCGGGCGGCGGCGGCACCGCCCGCCTCACCACCGCCACCGACGACGACGGCCGCACGACCGGCCCCGGCACGGCGCACACCGTGACCGGCCTGCTCCTCGCGGGGGCCGCCGCGGTGGCCGTCGCCCTGCGCGGTGCCCGCCGGCGCTCCGGAACGGAGTGACCGGTGTCCGGTCAGGAATCCTCCCGCGGCACCGGCCGGCTGGTGACCGGCGTCGCCTGGGCGGTGCTGCTGCTCGGGCTGTGGCTGTGGGGCCGGGCCACCACCGACGGACCGGAAGACCGCGCCCTCGGGCCGGCCACCGGCGACATGGCGGCGGCCGGCCGCCCGCCCGACGTGACCCTGCCGCCGCCGCACCGGCCGCTCGGCACGGCGCTCCCGCAACGCCTGGACATCCCCGGCCTCGGCATCCAGGCGCCGGTGGTGGCCCGCGGCCTCGACGCCCGGGGCGCCCTCGACCCGCCGCCCTTCGGCCAGGCGGGCTCCGTCGGCTGGTACGCCGCCGGCGCGACGCCCGGCGCGGCCGGCACCGCGCTGATGGTGGGACACGTCGACACCGACACCCGGCCCGCCGTCTTCTACAAGGTGAGCACGCTGAAGCCCGGTGACACGATCCGGGTGCTCCGGGCCGACCGCGAGGTCGCCGAGTTCACCGTCGACGACGTCCAGGTCCTCGCCCGCGACCGCTTCGACGCCCATCAGGCCTACGGGCCGCGCGCCTCGGGACGGGCCGAACTGCGGCTGATCACCTGCGGCGGCACCTTCGACCGGACGGCGGGCGCCTACACGGCGAACGTGGTCGTCTCCGCGTACCTGACCGGGACCGGCCGGTGAACCTGACCGGGACCGGCCGGTGAACCGCGGGAACCGCACGAACCGTCGCATGAACCACCGCACGAACCACCGCACGAACCGCGGGAACCGCCCACCCGCCGGGGGGACCGGAAGCCCTGGAACCTCGTGGGCACCCACGGCGTATGTCAGGATTGAGACTTGGAACGGTACACCCAAGGGGGGGTTGGATGTACGGCAGCAGGGGGGCCGGACCGTCGGCCGCGGCGCGGCTGTCCGCGATGGTGCTGGGGGCGGCACTGCTGATCGCGGGCTGTTCTTCCTCCGGGGGAGGGGAGGAGGGCGAGGACCGGGGGGCCCGGATCACCCAGCAGCCCAAGGAGGCCGACCCGTTCTGGGTCAACCCCGACGGCACCGCGGCCCGGCAGGTCGCGGCCCTGGAGAAGGCCGGCAAGAAGGAGGAGGCCCGGCTGATCCGCCGGATCGCCGAGTACCCGGTCGCCGAGTGGGTCACCCCGGACGACCCGGAGCGGCAGGTGCGCGGCCTGACCGAGGCCGCCGAGAAGGCGGGCCGCACCGCGCTGCTCGTCCTCTACAACATCCCGCACCGCGACTGCGGCCAGTACTCGCAGGGCGGCGCCGCCGACGGCGACACCTACCGTGCCTGGATCGACGGGGTGGCCCGGGGCATCGGCGACCGCTCCGCCACGGTGATCCTGGAACCGGACGCCGTGCTGCACCTGGTGGACGGCTGCACGCCCCAGGAGTTCCACGAGGAGCGCTACGACCTCCTCAAGGGCGCCGTCGCCAAGCTGACGGCGCTGGAGAACACGAAGGTCTACCTCGACGCCGGCAACGCCGGCTGGGGCGAGCCCGGCCAGATCTTCGAGCCGCTGAAGCGGGCGGGCATCGACCAGGCCGACGGCTTCTCGGTCAACGTCTCGAACTTCTACACCACCGAGGACTCCATCGCCTACGGCAAGGAGCTCTCCGCCAAGGTGGGCGGCAAGCACTTCGTCATCGACACCAGCCGCAACGGCAACGGCCCCTACACCGAGGGAGACCCGGGCGAGCGCTGGTGCAACCCGCCGGGCCGCGCGCTGGGCGAGACACCGACGACGAAGACGGCCGACCCGCTGGTCGACGCCTACCTGTGGATCAAGCGCCCGGGCGAGTCGGACGGCGAGTGCAAGGGCGGCCCCAAGGCCGGGCAGTGGTGGGAGGAGTACGCGCTGAAACTGGCCCGGGCCGGCCGCTAGCACCTGCCGTCCCGCACACGACCGGGGGCGCCCTCCACGACGGAGGGCGCCCCCGGGCACATACGGGACGGACGACGGCAGCGGACCTTACGGCACCCGCACCCACTGCGCCTTGCTCGGCGTGCCCTCGGCGTCCGTCACGAACAGCATGTACCAGCCCGACTGGACCAGGTTCTTGTTCTCGGGCACGGTCACCGTGAGCCTGTCACCGGACGCCTCGAAGTCCAGCGCGATGGACCGCTGGTCGACGTCCGTGACGTGCGTGGAGGCGCTCGGGCGGATCAGCCGGACCTTCTTGACGGACGAGGCCGTCGTGGAGGTGAAGGTCCCCGATCCGCCGCGCTCGATGGTCTGCGGCCCGCCGCCCAGGTCCGGCCGCGCGCCGTCCCGGTACAGGTACGGCGGGGTGTAGATCTCGATGCGCTGCTCGAACTTGCCCGGCTTGGTGTTGGCCTTGTCGGCGAAGAGCGAGTCGGAGCCGAAGAACATCACCCGGCCGTCGGGCAGCAGGATCGACCCGGAGTGGTAGTTGCGGCCCACCAGCGGGTCGGCGACCCGCTCGAACGCGTTCGTCTCCGGGTGGTACAGCCGCGCCTGGAGGATGTTGGAGGCGCCGCGGCCCCGGTAGTCCTCCGAGCCGCCGGAGACCAGCACGCTGTCGTCGGGCAGGACGGACGCCTGCGGGTAGCGGGTGCCCTTCTCCAGCGTGGGCCCGTCCACGAAGCGCGGGTCGGCGTCCTTCAGGTCGACGATCCGGGTCCGCTTGCTGGACTCCTTGGACTCGCCGACCCCGCCGCCGCCGATCACCATGTACTTCTCGTCCTGCGCGGGCGGCAGCAGCACCGTGCCGGACGTCTCCAGCAGCTTCGGGTCGCTCATGCCGGGGATCTTGGTGAACTTGTTGGTCTCCACGTCCCAGACGCCCGGGTCGCGGCCCACGTCGTCGGGCCCGTAGCCCGCGTTCGACCCCGAGTAGAAGACCTTGCCGTTCTGCATCAGGAACAGCGCCGGATAGGTCGGGAACTGGCGGACCTTCTCCGTGTACGTCCACTTCTTGGTCTTCGGATCGTAGACCTCGTTCTTGCCCGGCACGAGCTGGCCGATGTCGTCCAGGCCGGAGACGCTGAGGATCCTGCCGTCGCTCAGGGTGGTGAGCGTCGGGTACCAGCGGGCCTCGTGCATCGGGTCGACCTTGATGTACTTCTCGGCGACCGGATCGAACTCGTAGGTGTCGCGGATGCCCTGGAAGTCCTTCTTGTCCAGGGCGAGTTTCTCCGCGATGCCGTAAGTGTTGCGGGCGTCGGCGCCCGTCAGGCCCTGGATGCGGTAGTTGTCCTGCGTTCCCGTCTCGTACTGCCGGCCCTCCTTCTGCGCCTCGACGTAGACCCGGCCGTAGCCCGGGGTGTTGCCGAGGAACCGGCCGGTCTGCGGGTCGAAGTTCTTCTTCGCGCGCGGCACCAGGACGGGGTCCTTCGACACGAAGGTCTTGCCGTTCTCCTTGCCGGTGAACTTGGTGCCCGCGGGCAGGGTGATCGGCTTGTCCGGGTTCTCGTTGTGGACGATCATCAGGCCGCCGGCCTTCTTCACGTCACCCTTGAGCTTCTCGTACCGCTTGGTGCCGCCCGCGATCAGCAGATTGCCGTTGGCCAGCTGCGTGTGGCCGGTGCAGAACAGGTCGGTCGGCGTCGGTACCTTCTTGACGGTGCCCTTGACCGGGTCCCAGATCCGGGTGTCGTACTTCTTGGCGTCGAAGTTGTCCTGGTTGTTGCCCGAGCCCGCCACCAGCAGCACCTTGCCGGTGTGCAGCAGCGCGGCGTGGATGGTGTTGAGGCGCAGCTCCTCGGGGAACTCGACGATCTCCCACTTGCCGTTCGCGGCCTTGTACTCGGGCTGATTGATCTTGTACTGGTGGTATTTCTCGGTCCCGAAGCGGTAGAGCCACGGCCCGTTCATCCCGGCCAGCGCGACTACCACCGCCGTGCCTATCGCGAGGCGACGGGCACGACGGCGGCCGGCACGGTCCTTCATTCCTTACGTCCCCCAAGTCCGCCCAGGGCGATCTGCATGGTCTGGTCACTGCCTCCGTCACCCTCGCCGGAGGCCGCCCAACGGGGCTTCTGCTGGGGCGCGTGCGCCCCGTGCGCCCCCGGCGGCGTCTGCTGCGCCGGCAGCGGCTGCGGCTGGTACGGCACCGAGAGCGGCGCGTCCTGAGACCGGCCCTGAGGCCGATCCTGAGGCCGCTCCTGCTGCTCGGTCTCCGCGGCAGCGGCGGCGGGCCTCTTCTTCGCCTCCCGCAGCGAGTGCCACCAGACGAAGAGCGGCGTGGCGGTGATCAGCATGGCGAACGTCGCCCAAATGATCATCGCGGGGTGGGAGTGGCCGAAGGCGAACCCGGCGGCGATCGACGCGCCGAAGATCAGGATGAAGTACCAGTGGTAGCGGAAGGTTCCGAATAGCGTGTCCGGGCTGGCCGAGTCGCCCTTGGGCGTGACCACGAACTTGCTCTTGCGACGCAGTACGGAGTCGGTCAGCGCCTTGGCGTACAGCGGCGCCGACAGCGCGGACATCACCATGCCGGCGACGCCGCCGGAGCCCTCCGGCTCGTGCGGGGAGACGTTGTGGCGGCGGTTCCAGACGTACAGGCCGATCTGGAGCGCGGAGGCGTTGCCGTAGAGCATCAGCCAGACCGCCGGGTCGATGTTCACACCCGAGGCGCCCAGGCCCAGGAACAGCGCGCAGCTCAGCGCCGCCAGGATCCAGTTCAGGGCCGACATCGGGTAGAAGATGATCATCATCGTGTAGTTGAAGAGCTTGCTCGGCGGCAGCGAGTACCAGCCCTTCCAGTACTGCTTGAGGATCGTCTCGTACGTACCCCGGGACCAGCGCATCTGCTGGGTGAAGAAGTCCGTCCAGGCGCTCGGGCCCTCACCGACGGCGAGCACGTCCGGGGTGTAGACCGACTTCCACTTCTTCCCGGTGGCCGGGTTCTTGGCGCGGTGCATCTCGAACCCGGTCGCCATGTCCTCGGTGATCGAGTCGTACAGGCCGCCGATCTGCTTGAGCGCCTTGATGCGCACCGCGTTGGAGGTGCCGACGAACATCGGCGCGCCGTAGGCGTTGCCCGCGCGCTGGATCAGGGCGTGGAAGAGGAACTGCTGCGACTCGGCGGCCTTGGTGACGAACGTGTCGTAGTTGCCGTAGACCTGCGGGCCGATGACGAAGCCGACGTCCGGGTCGCGGAAGAAGCCGAGCATCCGCTCCAGGTAGTTGGGCAGCGGCACGTGGTCGGTGTCGACGGAGGCGAAGAAGTCGTAGTCGTCGCCGTGCGCCTCCAGCCAGGCGTTGTAGTTGCCGTGCTTGGTCTTGGCGCGGTGCGGGCCCTTGGGCTGGTTCCACTTGGCGACGCCCTTGCGGGAGAAGTGGTGCACGCCGAGGCGCTCGCAGACCGCCTTGACCTCCGGGTCGTCGCCCTCGTCCAGCAGCCAGACGTGCATGACCCCGCGGTGGCGGATCTTCACCGCCGCCTCCAGGGTCTTCGTCACCATCTCCAGCGGCTCCTTGCCGGGCACGAAGGAGGTGAGGAAGGCGACCTTGGTGCCGGACTCGGGCACCACCGGGATCGGGTCGCGGGCGACCAGGGTGGCGTGCGCGTTCGACAGCACGTTCATGCAGCGGAAGAACTCGATCAGGCCGATCGAGACGAGCATCACGACGTCGAGCGCGGGCAGCCAGTCGAAGGCCGGGTAGTCGCGCTCGGTCCAGTGCTGCGGCTGGAGCAGCCAGACCAGCAGGACCAGGGAGAGCAGGGGCGCGGCGGCCAGCATCAGGGCGACCCGGATGCGGTGCGGCTCCTGGGATATCAGCGAGCGGTAGCGGACCTTGTACGGCTTGTCAGGATCGGGCTGGGTGAGGGGGCCGGCCAGCCGGCTGTAGTGCTCGTAGTCGTACTTCGGCAGGGTCTTCTTGATGCGGCGGAACGCACCCGTGTTCCAGTTCCGGTGCGCTGGCACCCTGAGCTGGGTGGTCTGTGACGGGTCGAAGTCCTGCCGGGCGCCCGTCGGCGTCGACGTCATGAGTCATCCCCCCACACGCGGCGCGTCGCGTGTCGTGTCGCTTCCTCCGCCTGCTGCGGTCCCCCTAGACGTTCACAGGCGCAATCGGTGGTGGGTCGCTGTCACCACGCCATCCACACCCTATAGACACGGTTCGGCGACCTTCCGGTTGCATGATGCCCCCCTCGGCATCCGCTCACGAACGGGGCCCCTCTCCCCGTGGCTCGGCAACCGGTTCCTTGCCCCCCAACTGCCGCGAAAACGCAGCAACTTGAAAAACCAGAACACAGGGTTCTACGTCGTCCGTCATGATCGCAAGACACGAAACGCGGTGTTTACCGGTCATACGCGTTCATTGTGGCGCATGTGAGGGCCGTGTGGAGCGGCTGTGGACGGACCGGGCCGCACGAGGTGCGGGGACCGGACCACGCATCGAACGTTCGCCCGAATGCGCCGAAGGCCCCTCGCGTGTGCGAGGGGCCTTCGGCTGTCGGTGCGCCGCCAGGGACTCGAACCCCGGACCCGCTGATTAAGAGTCAGCTGCTCTAACCAACTGAGCTAGCGGCGCCTGCTGACGTCATTAACTTTACCCGACGCCGCGGGGTGCTCCCGACCACCGCCCGCGCCACCCCGGGGCCCGGACCACCCCTCCGTACATCATTCGGACCGTCAACATGCGCGTCCGGAAGACAGTTGGAAAACTGGCGCTCGTGCACAGACGCGGACATGTCCACCTGAAGTGTGAGGTAGGTCGCATGGATACTCCGGTATTCGAAGAATTCGATCCCGCGAGCGACTGCGACTGCCCGGGTTGCCGGCACCGGCGGCACGTTCTGCCGCTTTCCCCCCGGTCCCCGGCGGGCCGCGCTCCGGGCCGCCCGGCCGCCCACCGCGCGCTGATCGTGGCGACCGCGGCCGCCACCACCGGCGCCGCGCTCGCCGCGAGCCCCGCGGCAGCGGCCCCGGACACCGCCCACGCCTCTCACCACCCGGGCGTTTCCGCAGGTGACGAGCCCGACACCCCCCAGGGCGGCAAGGCCCCGCTCTATGGCCCCAACGCCGGACCCGCCACCTCGGCGGTCGGCACGAAGATCCGCGCGACGACCCGCGCGGAGATCATCGACCGGGCGCAGAAGTGGGTCGCCGCGAAGGTGCCGTACAGCATGAGCGCCTACTGGACCGACGGCTACCGGCAGGACTGCTCGGGGTATGTGTCCATGGCCTGGAGCCTGCCCAGGAACGAATGGACGGGCAGCCTCGGCCAGTACGCGGACCGGATCACCAAAGAGGAGCTCCAGCCCGGCGACATCCTGCTGTTCCACAATCCGGCGGACCCCGAGAAGGGGTCCCACGTGGTGATCTTCGGCGGCTGGACGGACTCCACGTACACCTCCTACGTCGCCTACGAGCAGACCCGCCCGCACACTCGCCGGCAGACCACCCCCTACGCCTACTGGACCAACTCCTCCCGCTACCTCCCCTACCGCTACAAGGGCCTCGTGACCGGCACGGCGGACGAGCTGCCCGCCACCGTCCACCACGGCGCACCGGGCGCGCGCGCCGAGCGGCCCGCCGCAGGGCCCGCCGCGAGGCCCGCCACGGGGCACGTCTCGCACGGGGTGCCCCGCTACCCGGGCCGGGCGATGTTCCGCCCGGGCGCGCGCAACGCGCACGTCACCCGGCTGGGGGAGCAGCTGGTGAAGAAGGGGTTCGGCGCGTACTACAGGACCGGGCCCGGACCGCGCTGGGGCGAGGCGGACCGGCGGAGCGTCCAGGCGTTCCAGCGCGCCCAGGGCTGGCGGGGCGGCGCGGCGGACGGCTATCCGGGGCCGGAGACCTGGCGGCGGCTCTTCTCCTGAGGCCCCCGAAGGCCACCTGAAGCCACTGAAAACCACCTGAATCGCTAAAAGATCACCTGAACCACCCGAAGGTCACCTGAACCACCCGAAGATCACCTGTATCACTCGAAGGTCACCCGGACCGCCCGCGCGCAGCCACTCGCCGGCGCCGCGCGGCCCCCCACGTCGTTCACCCGTTCATGGCGCATCTGGCGCGGAGGCTGGAGCACGCATGAGTACGACCACGTCACACACGCCCGAGTCCGGCGGCCCCGCGGAGGGGGCGGTCCGGCCCGATCGGCTCATCCGGAACGAGGCCACCACCGAGATCCCCGTCCACCTGCTGTTCCGCGACGACCCCGACCCGGCGCCGGTGCCGCTGCGGCCCGCGGTGGTGGGCCGGCGGCAGGGCACGGGGGAGCAGCCGCGGCTGTGCCACCCGCCGGCGGCGCGGCCGGAGCCCGCCGTGCGGGCCGACCCGGACCTGGTGGAGCATCCGGCCCGGGTGCTGCCCGGCGCGGCGGGCGTGCTCGCCGGGGTCTGCGGCGTGGCCGGCTGCCTGGTCACGTCCTGGTGGGCGGGGGTCCTGCCGTCCCTCGCGGCGGCGGTGCTGCGGCTGCCGGCGTACCCGGGCGCCGGGCTGGGCCCGGCGCAGTGGGCGGCGTACGCGGCGGCGGGCGCGCTCGGGCTGTTCGGGTTCGGCGGACTGGCCCGGGGGCGGACCGGGCGGGCCTGGGTGCTCGGCCTGTTCGGCCGCTACCGGGGGACGGTCCGGCGCACCGGCCTGATGTGGGTCAACCCGCTGGTGCTGCGCCGCCGGGTCGACGTGCGGCTGCGGCACTGGCGCAGTGAGCCGATGCCCGCGGTCGACGGCAGCGGGGTCGCGCTCCGGGTGGTGACGCTGGTGGTGTGGCGGGTGCGGGACACCGCGCGGGCGACGCTCGCGGTCGAGGACCACGAGCGGTACCTGCGCGAGTGCGTCGAGGCGGCGCTGGCCCGGGTGCCGGTGGAGATGCCGGGCGGCGCGCGGGGCTCGGCGGAGGCGACCGGTGAGGCGCTGACCCGGCTGGTGGCGGCGGACGCGGAGCCGGTGGGACTGGAGGTGTTCTCGGTGCGGGCGGTACGGGTGGAGTACGCCCCGGAGGTCGCCGCGGCGATGCACCGCCGCCGGATCGCCGCGCTGGACGCCCAGCGGCGGGCGAGCGTGCTCACCTCGGTCGTGGACTCGGTGGAGGACACGGTGACCCGGCTGACCATGCGCGGGCTGGTCGAGCTCGACGACTACGAGCGGAAGGTCCTGGTGAGGGACCTGACGGTGGCGTTCTGCGTGGGGCGGGGGGAGGCCGGTCCCTGAGGGCGGGCCAGGGACCCGAGGGGCCCTGGGGGCGGGTTTCCTGAAGGTGGATCTCCCGGGGCCGGCGGCGGCCCGGAGCGGGCGAACGGACGGTGAAATCCGCTCCGCTATTGGTATGGACATGTTCAACTACTGCTCATAATCTGAGACTTGGTCTAGACCTGCACGGCTCACGAACCCCCACGTTCTCCAGGAGCGGCAGCATGCGTACCAGGACCAAGTTGTCCGCCGCCGTGGTGGGCCTGGCGACCACCGGAGCCCTCGCGCTCTCCTCCGGCGGTGCCAGCGGCCACGGCTACACCGACCTCCCCATCAGCCGGCAGAAGCTCTGCCAGAACGGCACGGTCACCAACTGCGGCGCCATCCAGTGGGAGCCGCAGAGCGTCGAGGGCCCGAAGGGCTTCCCGGCCGCGGGACCGGCGGACGGGCGGATCTGTTCCGCCGGCAACACCGGCTTCGCCCCGCTCGACAGCCCGCGCACCCCCTCGGGCGGCGCCTGGCCGGCCACCAAGGTCACCGGCGGCCAGAGCTACACCTTCCGCTGGCAGTTCACCGCCATGCACGCCACGACCGACTTCAAGTACTACGTGACCAAGCCGGGCTGGAACCAGAACCACAACCTGGCCCGGTCCGACCTCAACCTGACCCCGTTCCTGACGGTGCCGTACAACGGGCAGCGCCCGCCGTCCACGCTCTCCCACAGCGGCACGCTGCCGACCGGGCTGAGCGGGCGCCACGTGATCCTCGCGGTGTGGACGATCGCCGACACGGGCAACGCGTTCTACGCCTGCTCGGACGTCACCTTCTGACCGGCGGGCCGGGCACGGACGACGAAAAAAAGGGGCCCTCGCTCGAAGCGAGGGCCCCTCTTCTGTGCGCCGCCAGGGACTCGAACCCCGGACCCGCTGATTAAGAGTCAGCTGCTCTAACCAACTGAGCTAGCGGCGCATGACTCCCGCCTTCCGCTTTCCGCGGTCGGCGACGAGGTAAATACTACCTGGTCCCCAGGGGTGCTTCCGACCACCGTGCGGAACCCGGGTGCGGCCTGCACGTGGCCCGGGCGCGTTCCGGGCATGATCCGGGCGTGATCCGGGCGGTGGGCCCTAGATCGCCAGGGAGAGCAGCACGGGGGCGGCGTTCCGGTTCAGGGTGTCCGCGGCCTGGCGCAGGCGGTGGGCGTGCTCGACGGGGAGGGACAGCGCGAGGCAGCCCGCGGCGGAGCCGGCCGTGATCGGGACGGCCGCGCAGACCGTGCCGACGGCGTACTCCTGGAGGTCGAGCACGGGCGCCGTGGGCGGCTGGGCCTCCAGGCGGGACAGCAGGACCCGGCGGCTGGTGATGGTGCGGGAGGTGAGGCGGGCCATCTTGTGCCGGGCGAGGTGGTCGCGCCGGGCGGCGTGGTCGAGCTGGGCCAGCAGGCTCTTGCCGACGGCGGTGGCGTGGGCCGAGGAGCGGAAGTCGACCCACTCGTGCACCCGGGGCGTGGCCGGGCCGTCGGCGTACTGGGTGACGCGGACCTCGCCGTCGAGGTACCGGCTGATGTACACCGCGGCGCCGACCGAGTCGCGCAGCCGGTCCAGGGTGCGCTGGAGCCTGTCGCGCAGGGCGTCCTCCCGGCCGTGCGCGGAGCCGAGCCGGGCCAGCGTCTCACCGGTGACGTAGGCCCCGTCGCCGACCTGCTCGACGTACCCCTCGCGGCGCAGCATCCGCAGCAGCGCGGTCAGCCGCTCGGGGCCGAGGCCGGTGTGCCGGGCGAGCTCGGTGTCGGTGACTCCGGTGCTGTGCCGCGCCACCGTCTCCAGGACGCGCAGGGCGTCCTGGGCCGAGTGGTGCGGCGTGGTCGGCTCGTGCTTCAGCGCCACGGTGGTGTCCCCTCGCGCTCGCTCGTAGGGCCGTAGTCCGGACGGCGAATCCTTCTTCACGATAGCCGCCGGCGGGCCCGCGAGGGGCGGTGGTCGGCGAGATCGGCGCCCCTCGACTGGGACGCTGATCCCTTGGTATATGCCACCAGCATGCACCGGAACCTGGACCTCGGTCGTTGGCGCACGGGCGCGCCCCCGGGGTCAGAGCACCGCGCCGAGGAATTCCCGGGTCCGGTCGTGCTCCGGATCGCCGAAGATCTTCTCCGGCGGGCCGGACTCGATGACCCGCCCCGAGTCGAACATCAGGACCTGGTCGGAGATGTCCCGGGCGAAGTTCATCTCGTGGGTCACGCAGAGCATGGTGATGTCGGTGGAGCGGGCGATGTCCCGCAGCACGTCCAGGACACCGGCCACCAGCTCCGGGTCCAGCGCCGAGGTCACCTCGTCCAGCAGCAGCACCTGCGGGCGCATCGCCAGCGCCCGGGCGATCGCCACCCGCTGCTGCTGCCCGCCGGAGAGCTGCCCGGGGTGCTTGTCCAGGTGCTCGGTCAGCCCGACCAGCTCCAGCAGCTCCCGTGCCCGTTCCTCGGCGGCGTCCTTGGACATGCCGAGGACGGTGACCGGCGCCTCGGTGATGTTCCTGAGGACCGTCATGTTCGGGAACAGGTTGAACTGCTGGAACACCATCCCGATCTTCTTGCGGATCTCGCGGACCCGCTTCTCGGGCGCCGGGAACAGCTGCTCCCCGTCGACGGTGATGGTGCCCTCGTCGGGCTTGGTCAGCGTCATCAGCAGCCGCAGGATCGTGGTCTTGCCCGACCCGGACGGCCCGATGAGGGTGACGTGCTTGCCGGCGTCCACGGAGAAGTCCAGCCGGTCGAGGACCGTCTTGTCCCCGAACCGCTTGCTGACCTGCTCCAGCCGCACCAGTTCGTTCGTGTGCCGCTCGGGGCCGGTTCCGGGGTGGGGATGGGGGTGAGGGTGGGTGTCAGTGGACAAGGCGTCGCTCCAGGGTGCGCAGAAGAAGGGAGGCGAGGTAGGAGATGACGATGAAGGCCACGCCGATCACCGTCAGCGGCTCGGTGAAGTGGAAGTTCTGCTGGGAGAACAGCCGGGCCTCGCCGAGCATCTCCAGCACGGTGATCGCCATCAGCATCGGCGTGTCCTTCAGCATGGAGATCACGTAGTTGCCGAGGGCCGGCACGACCCGGCGCACGGCCTGCGGCAGGACGACGGCCGTCCAGGTCCGGCGGCGCGGCAGGTTCAGCGCCGTCGCGGCCTCCCACTGGCCGGCCGGCACCGCCTCGATGCCGGCCCGGTAGACCTGCATCGTGTACGTCGAGTAGTGCAGGCCGATGCCGGCCACGCCGGTGGCCAGCGCCGAGAAGGTCAGGCCCCACTCGGGCAGCACGTAGAAGAGGAAGAAGAGCTGCACCAGCAGCGGTGTGTTCCGCACGAACTCCGTGACCGCGCCGACCGGCCACCGCACCCAGCGGGTCGGCAGCCGCATCAGCAGCGCCCACACCAGGCCCAGCACGAACGAGATCAGCGAGCCGAGCACCAGGATCTCCAGGGTGACCAGCAGGCCGTCCCAGAAGTGCGGCATGAACTCGGCCACCGCGTTCCAGTCCCAGTTCACCGCAGACCACCCCCGGCACCGGCGGGCTCCGCCGCGACCGTCTCCGCCTTGGGCGCGGGCGCCTTCCCGACCCCCGCCTTCAGCCGCTTCTCAAGACCCCGCATCACCCGCGTCAGCAGGAACGCGATCACGAAGTAGATGAGCAGGACGTACGTGTAGATCTCCGCGCTCTCCTGGAGCGCCAGGCGCACCAGGTTGCCGCTGAACGCCAGGTCGCCCATGCCCATGACCGACACCAGGGCGGTGCCCTTGAGCAGTTCGATCAGCAGGTTGGAGAAGGGCGGGATCATCTCCGGCACCGCCTGCGGCAGCAGGATCAGCCGCATCCGCTGCCAGGGCGTGAAGCTGAGCGCGATGCCGCCCTCCTTCTGCGCCGGATCGACCGCACCGAGCGCCCCGCGTACGATCTCCGCGCCGTACGCCCCGTAGGTCAGCCCCAGGGCCAGCGTGCCCGCCCACAGCGGCACCAGCTGCCAGCCGAAGGCCGGGGGCAGCACGAAGAACACCCAGAAGATCATGACCAGGGCGGAGGTGCCGCGGAACACCTCGGTGTAGAGGCCCGCGAGGAAGCGGACGATCCACAGCCGGTGGGTGCGCGCGACGCCCGCCACGAAGGCGACCGCCGTCGCCAGCAGCCCGCTGAGGACGAGCAGCTGGATCGTGACCCAGACGCCCTGGAGTACCAGTTCCCACAGTCCCGAGGTCATCCGCCGCACAGCTCCTTCGCGGTCAGATCGGTCATCTCGGCCTCGGTGAACCCGAACGGCTTGAGGATGCGGAGCAGCTCCCCGCTCTTCTTCAGCTCGTGCAGCTCGGCGTTGAAGGCGTCCCGCAGCCTCGTCTCGGTCGGCCGGAAGGCGAAGCCGCCCCCGTCGATGTGCGGCTTGCCGCCGACGAGCGGCGCGAACGGCTTGGTGACCTCCGCCTTGCGCGACTTCTTCACCACCTCGCGGGTGGTCACCGCCGTACCGGCGAAGACGTCGACGCGCCCGGCCTCCACGGCGTTCAGCCCCGCCACCTGGTCGGGGACGATGAGGATGTCGCCCCGCCTGTACCCGGCCTCGATCGCGTACTGGATCTCGGCGTACCCGGTCCCGGTCGCGAACTTCGCCTTCTTCTCGACGACGTCCTGGTAGCTGTGCAGCCCCAGAGGGTTGCCCTTGCGCACGATGAACGCGTCGAGCATCTGGTAGTCCGGGTCGGAGAAGACGACCTGCTCACAGCGCTCGGGGTTGATGTACATCCCGGCGGCCACGACGTCGAACTGCTGCGAGGCCAGACCCGGGATCAGGGAGCCGAACTCCGTCGGCACCGGCTGCACGCGGTCCACCCCGAGCCGCTTGAAGATCACCTTGGCCAGCTCGGGCGCCTCGCCGGTCAGCTCGCCGTCCTTGTCGATGTACCCGAAGGGGACCTCACCGGCGATCCCGAGCCGTACGACGCCCTGCGCGCGCAGCCGGTCCAGCAGGTCACCGCCGTCCGTGCCCGCCGTGGCCACGCGGGAGCAGCCCGCGGCGCCCAGCGCGCCGAGCGCCGCGACCCCCGCGAGCAGCGACCGGCGGGTGGGCCCGGCCCCCGGCGGCCCGGACCGGGAGCGGGGACCGCCTATGAGGTCCGGTGACGTTCTGTGTGGTGCAGCCATGGGCGCGCGGCTACCCGAAGGCACGCGAGTTATGCGGATTCTTTTCGGACCTGTGTGCCATCCGGGTGGCCTCGGCTGCGCCGCCGCTGGAACAACTCCACGAACTGGACGGCCGGTTCGTCCCTCCGTCCCATGGTGTCCCCGATCATGCGGGGCGGCTTCGCCCACACGCTCCGGTCCGCGCCCCGGTGATCTCGGCCAACCAAGTGACGATGTGGGCAGCACGGCGCCGACGGGGTACCCGTGCCGTGGGGCCGTGCCGGACGCCGGGGCATCCCGTGGTGCGCCGCGGCCCTCCACTGCCGGACGGACCGGGCGGACCGGACAGACTGGGACGCGCCAGTGGTGCCGGACGTTCCGGACGAGGAACAGCAGCAGGAAGGGTGGACATGACAGCACTGGGATTCCTCTACCCGGGCCACTCCGCCGAGGACGACTATCCCCGCATCGAGCAGCTGCTGGGCAGCGACATCCGGGTGGACCTGGTGCACACCGACCTCGGCGAGGACGCGCACCGGGTGGACGTGCTGCGTCAGATCGGCGCACCGGAACGGCTCGCGGCGGGCGTGCAGGAACTGCGGCACGCGGGCGCGGAGGCCGTGGTGTGGGCGTGCACCAGCGGCGGCTTCGTACACGGCTGGGAGGGAGCCCACGAGCAGGTCCGCACCCTGGCCCGTACGGCGGGCATGCCGGCCTCCTCCACCTCCTTCGCCTTCGTGCACGCGATCCGGGAGATCGGCGTACGCCGGGTCGCGGTCGGCGCCACCTATCCGCAGGACGTCGCCGCCCTCTTCGCCGGCTTCCTCCGCGCCGACGGCATCGAGGTCACCGGCGTCCACGGCGCGGGTGTCGCCACCGCCGCCGAGACCGGCGCCTGGGGCGAGCCCGAGGTCCTGTCCCTGGCCCGTGCCGCCGATCACCCCGATGCCCAGGCGGTCCTCCTGCCCGGCACGGCCCTGCACACCGCGGCCCACATCCCCGTCCTGGAGAAGGAGCTCGGCAAGCCGGTCCTCACCGCCAACCAGGTCACCGTCTGGGAGGCGCTGCGCCTGGCGGACCGCCGGGTGAACGCGCCCGAGCTGGGGGCGCTGTTCACCCGGGAGCCGGTCGTGCAGGTGTGAGGCGCGGGGCCCGGCGGCGCTGGACCCACCGCCCGCCCCGGGCGAGAGAAACCGCAGGTCACCAAGGTCACCGAGGAGAAGGTCACCGCCGGTGAGGAGGCCGTCGCCTGGACGGCCGGGACGAAGATCGACGACTCCTCGGCCGGGACGAAGGCCGTCGTCTTCCGGCAGGACGCCACGCTCGCCGGGTTCTCGTCCTTCGACATCGCGGCGGACGGCCGGGGCGAGGCGTCCGTCCGGCCGGCCGCGATCACCGACGCGCAGGCGGCCGAGCTCGGCTGATCCGGCTCTCTTCCGTGGGAGAGGCGAGGACGTCCGCGCCCCCGCCCGCAGAAGAGGAGAAAGCAGAAGAACCCCGGCCCCGCCGAAGCGGGACCGGGGTTCCTCACCGAGCGCCGGGCAGGCCTTGCACCTGCATCTCCCCGCAGGAAGCGGGGCGTCTTTCCTTGGACCACCAACGCAGTGCCGGTTTTCCGGAGTTGTTCCGTCGACCAGCGCATGATGATCGTACCGCAGCGGTGGCCGGGGCGCACATCGGGCGGCCGGAGCTCAAGGCGCGCGCCTTCATGCCCCGGGTTCCTCCACGATCACCAGCGTGCCGCGGCTGCCGGGGCGGACGGCGTGCCGCGCGCCTGCCGGCACCCGGTACATCTCGCCCGCCTCCACGGTGACTTCGGTTCCTTCCACCACCAGTTCCAGCCGCCCGTCGAGCACCAGCAGCACCTCGTCGGCCCCGTGAGACTCTTCCCGGACCGGGCTGCCGTCCATGCGCAGGACTTTCACGCAGGCCGTCCCCACCCGCCCCAGGGGGCGGGAGCTCCAGGCGGCCGGCAGCGCGGCTGCCGTCCCCGCGAGGTCGATCGAACTCATCACATGCCTCCCCACGGGCTGCTTCCGCCAGGGCGCGGGCAACCCGTCCGTCACCTTCCGTGGATGCCAGGAAGCTATCCGGGCGGGGGCGTTCATTGGTCGACCGTTCGGCAAAACCTCTCCCCGGCCGGGGACCGGACGCTGTGGACGGTGTCGGCCGCCCCCCGGGCCACCTCCTCGGCGTTCCGCAAGAACGTCGCCGGGGCGCACGTCCGGCTCCGACATCCGGCATCCGGCATGGGGCGTTGCGGCGCGGTGGGACCCCGTCAGAAAGTGCCGCTCTGCGCCAGATTCCCCACCGTGCGTCCGAGCGTCGCCGCGAGTGAGGCTTTGGTGGCCTGCGCCCGGGGCGTGCCGGCGTAGATGGTGTTCATGTAGAGGCCGGTGTCGCAGCGGTGCAGCCAGAAGCAGAAGCCGTTGCTGCGCGCCAGCCATACGTGCTTCCTGGCGTTGCGCGTCAGGTGGTGCTCCGCTCCGGGGGAGCGGCGGAAGTCGAGGTAGGAGAAGAAGTTGACGGCATACGGCCAGGTACGGATCGTTCTGTACTCCACCGGGGCCAGCAACTCCCAAGCCTTCACGAACGGCACGTCGAGGTGGAGCCGGACCTCGGCCCAGGCGGCGGCCACGTTGCGCAGGACGGCGGGGAGATCCTGGCCGTCGGCGACGGAGAAGGTGATGGGCATGGTGTTGATGAACCACCCCATGGTGTGTTCGTAGCGGCCGTCGCCGCGTTCGCTGACCGGCATGATGCCGCGGTAGACGTCCGGGCCGCCCTCCTTCCTGAGTGCCACACCGACGGCGCCCAGGAGCCCCATGAAGAGCTTTCCGCCGGCGTCGCGGCAGGCAGCCTCCAGGTCCCTGGTCCGGTCGGCGTCGAGGAGCTGCTCGGTCTCGTTGACCGCCGGATACAGGCGGCCCTGTTCCACCCCGATGTCCAGGGGGAACGAAGGGAAGAAGCTGCCGCCGTCCGCCACGAACTTCTTCCAGTGCTCCAGCCGCGGGTCGTCGATGTGCAGGGACGCGTTGCGGTCGCGCTGCCTGCGGCTGTACTCCAGGTAGCTGCCGACCTCCGGGAGGTCGGGAGCGCGGCCGGTAGCGTACGCCTCGTAGGCGGTGGCGATGTCACGCACGACGACAGGGGTGGTCAGCCCGTCGGTCACCAGGTGGTCGCAGGCGAACCAGACCGTCGCACCGTCCTCCCTGAGCACGGCGCCCATGACGATCAGCGGCCAGGACAGCGGGTCGATCCGCTGGAACGCCTGATGCAGATATTCCCGGACCCCGGCGGATGAGCCGATGAACCCCCGGTCCTCCCTCTTGAGCTCCACGTCCTTCGGCGCGATGGCATCACAGCTCACGTCGCCGGCGAGCTGCCGGAAGGTGCAGCGCAGCACTTCGTGCCGCCGGACGAGGTGCAGCAACGCGGCTTCCAGCGCGTCCTGGTCGACAGGTCCGGGCAGGTCGAACGTACCGGCGACGTAGGCGCAGACGGTGTCGTCGGCCTCGCGGGCGCTGCGGGCGACGGCGAAGTGTTTCGCCTGGTTGTAGGTGGTGCTCCCGCCCTGGTGCGTCCCGTCGGCCGAGCCGGCCGATGACGGGGAGACCACCGTCCACTCGACGGCGTGTCCCGGGGCGATGTCCACGTTCTCGACGGAGACCTGGATCACGAATGCCACTCCCTCTGCTGACTGGTACCGCCTCGTACGGTCACCTCCGGTGCAACGAGTCGGCCGCTGGAGCAGGTGCGGTGTCGTCCGTGCCCGCGCAGGGGCGCCCGGCCTGCCTCTGGCGGAGGCGTGCCGTCACGCCCCTTCCCCGGTGTCGGCCGAGGGCTCTGTGCTCGACGAGTTGCCGCAGGCAGGTGGCCGGGGCGAGAGCCTGGAGCGGCCGGGGCGGCCCCTCCGGCGGGGTTCGCCACTCACGCCGTATGCCGTACGGCCCCCTGCGCGGTGCCCAGTTCGCACCACACGTACTTGCCCCGGCTGCCCTCGCGGGCCCGCGGCTGCCAGCCCCACACGTCGGCGCAGGCCCGCACCAGCGCCGGCCCCCGCCCGCCCTCCGCCTCGGCGGCCTGGTCGAACGGCTGCGGCGGCTCCGGCGGCGACGGGTCCGCGTCCCAGGCGCCGATCCACAGCGTGCCGTTCCCCGGCCAGCGCACGCGCAGGGCGGCCGGGCCCTTGGTGTGGAGTACGGCGTTGGAGACCAGCTCCGTCGCGAGCAGCTCCGCCGTGTCCACCAGGCGGATCAGGCCGTGCACCGTGAGGATCAGGCGGAGGGTGCGGCGGCAGACGGTGACGGCGCGCGGGTCGTGCGGGATGGAGAGGGAGTACTCCCAGGATTCGGTTTCGGGCATGGCTAACTCCAGTCCGGGGTGGGGGTGTCGGAGGGGGCCCGGTGTCAATGCCGCAGCCGTCGTGGCAGGACGGAGCGGTGCGCTTCCGGTGGCCCGGGTGCGCAGCGTGTGCGTCGCGTCACCGACGGTAGGTCTAATTCTTCATGTCCCGCAAGCCGGTCGCGTAATCTGTCCCCGAACGGGTCGCGCTCTCGGGCGCGTTGGAGCGGGGAGCGGTCAATGGCCTTGAGGCGCGAGCCAACGGCACGTCAGCTTCGCCTGGCGACTGAGCTGCGCAGACTCCGGGAAGCGGCGGGCCTTGCCGCGCGGGAGGCGGCGGCGCTGCTGGGGGTGAGCCCCGTCCAGATCAGCCACATCGAGTCGGCTCTCGCGGGAGTGAGTGAGGAACGGCTGCGTCGTCTCGCCGCGAACTACGCCTGTACGGACGCGGAGCTGATCGACGCGTTGGTGCGCATGGCGACCGACCGGACCCGGGGGTGGTGGGAGGAGTACCGGGGGGTGCTGCCCGCCGCATACCAGGACCTGGCCGAGCTGGAACACCATGCGACGTTCCGCCGTGATGTGGCGGTCATCCATGTGCCGGGGCTCTTTCAGACGGAGGACTATGCTCGCGCCCTCTTCGCCTACATGAATCCTGAGTTCCCTGGCGGGGAGATCGAGCACCGGGTCGACCACAGGATGCGACGCAAGGTCATCATCGAAGGACCGGAGCCCATCCCGTACGAGACGGTGATCCACGAGGCGGCTCTCCGCATCAAGGTGGCCGGGCGAGCTGCGGCCCGGACCCAGCTCGCCCGAATCCTGGAGGCGTCTGATGCGGACCATGTCACCGTCCGAGTCATCCCCTTCGCCCTGGACGACTTCGCGGGAGCCGGAAGCACCATGGTGCACCTGGGGGGAACGGTGCCTCGCTTGGACACCGTGGTGCGCGACGCGCCCCACGGGACCGCGTTCCTCGACTCCGAAGCCCAATTGGAACACTTTCGAAAACTCTTCCGTAGGGTGAGGGAGAGGTCGCTCTCTCCGGAACGTTCCCGTGACTTGATTCACGAGTTGGCCAAGGAGCTGTGAGGAAGCCCATGACCATCCCCACCCGATGGCGAAAGTCGTCCTACTCCGGCGGCGGCGAGGGCAACGATTGCGTGGAGATCGCGGACCTCGGCACTCGCATAGCCGTCCGCGACTCCAAGCGCCCCGCCCACGGCCCCCTCACCCTCTCCGCCCCCGCCTTCACCGCCTTCGTCGCCGCGCTGAAGATCCGCCCCGTCGGCCCCGGCGGGTTCCCCGGCCCCGGGGAATAACCGGAGACCGTCTCCTGTTGACCGCTCGGCGAACGTCGTACGAATCAGGAGGCACCCCACCGTGGCCGCAGACGCCGTAGACGAGATCCGGGGGACGACCCAGGGCACCGCTCCCGTCCCGCTGTCCGTCCTGGACCTGGTCACCGTAGGTGCCGGCCGGACCGCCACCGACGCGCTGCGCACCAGCGTGGACATGGCCCGCCTCGCCGAGGCGCGCGGCTTCCACCGGTACTGGGTCGCCGAGCACCACTCCATGCCCGGTGTGGCCTCGTCCTCACCGGCCGTGATCCTGGCGTACCTCGCCGCGCACACCGAGCGCATCCGGCTCGGCTCCGGCGGCGTGATGCTGCCCAACCACGCCCCGCTCGTCATCGCGGAGCAGTTCGGCACGCTGGAGGCGATGGCTCCCGGGCGGATCGACCTCGGCCTCGGCCGGGCTCCCGGCACGGACGGCGCCACCGCCGCCGCCCTGCGCCGCACCGAACGGCTCCACGAGGGCGCCGACGACTTCCCGCAGCAGCTGGTGGAGCTGACCCGGTTCCTGGACGACGAGTTCCCCGACGGGCACCCCTACCGCCGTATCCACGCCGTCCCCGGCCCGGTGCAGGCGACCTCGCCGGGCGGCGTGCAGTCGCCGCACCGCCCGCCGATCTGGCTGCTGGGCTCCTCCGGGTTCAGCGCACGCCTCGCCGGCGCGCTCGGCCTGCCCTTCGCCTTCGCCCACCACTTCTCGGCGCAGAACACCCTCCCGGCCCTCGACCTGTACCGGGAGTCCTTCCGGCCCAGCGAGGTCCTCGACGAGCCGTACGCCCTCATCGGCGTCTCCGCCCTCGCCGCCGACGAGGAGAAGGAGGCCCGGCGGCAGGTCATGGCCGCCGCGCTGAACATGGTGCGGCTGCGCACCGGCCGCCCCGGTCTCGTGCCGACGCCACAGGAGGCGGAGGCGTACGACTTCAGCCCCATGGAGCGGGAGTTCGTCGACTCCTGGAACGCCAACGTCATCCACGGCACCGCCGACGCGGTCCGCACCGGCCTCGACGACCTGCAGAAGCGCACCGGCGCCGACGAGCTGATGATCACCGCCAACGCGCACGGCGGCGACGTGCGCCTGCGCTCCTACGAGCTGATCGCCGACGCCTACGGGTTCCCGACGCCCGCCTGAACCCCGGCCCCGGGCGAGCCCAGCAGCTCGGAGATGCGGTCCGGCGACACCGGACGGGAGTACAGCCAGCCCTGACCGGTGTCGCAGCCGATCCGGCGCAGGCGCGTGGCCTGCGCCGACGTCTCCACGCACTCGGCGGTGACGGTCAGGCCGAGCCGGTGGGCGAGCTGCACCATCGCCTCGACGATCACCTCGTCGGCGGCGGCGTCCCCTTCCTCGTACGCCTCGCGCTTGTCGTACTGGAAGCCGCGGACGAAGGAGCCGTCCAGCTTCAGGACGGACACCGGCAGGCGGCTGAGGTAGGCGAGGTTGGAGTAGCCGGTGCCGAAGTCGTCGATGGCGATGCGCACGCCCATGTCGCTGAGCGCCTTCAGCGCCTGGAGCGGGCGGCCCGCCGAGCCCATCACCGCCGACTCCGTCAGCTCCAGCTGGAGCAGGTGCGGCGCGAGGCCCGTCTCGGCGAGCACGGCGGCCACGTCGGCCACCAGGTCGGAGTCCCAGACCTGGCGCACCGCCACGTTCACGCTGACGAAGATCGGCGCCTCGTCCGGGTGGTCCAGCTGCCAGCGGCGGGCCTGCCGGCAGGCCGTGCGCAGCACCCAGCGGCCCAGCGGGACGATCGACCCGTCCTCCTCGGCCAATGTGATGAACCGATTCGGCGCCAGTACGCCGAACTGAGGATGTTTCCAGCGGATCAGCGCCTCCACGCCGTGCACCCGGCCGTCCTCCATGCCCACCAGCGGCTGGTACTCCAGGGCGAACTCGCCCCGCTCGATGGCCGGGCGGAGGGTGGAGGCGAGCGCCTGCCGGGTCATGCGGTGGGCGTTGCGCTCGGGGTCGAACAGCGTCCAGCGCGCCTTGCCGTCGGCCTTCGCCCAGTACAGGGTCGTGTCGGCGGCCTGCATCAGCGCGGTGGCGGTCGTCCCGGCGGCGTGGCGTTCCACGACGCCGATCGACGCCGAGACCGACAGCCGCCGGTCCGCGAGGTCGAACGGCTCCTGAAGGGCCGTCAGCACCGACTCGGCGAGGTCGGCGAGCTGGTCGGTGCCGGTGGAGTTCTCGACCAGCAGGGCGAACTCGTCGCCGCCGAGCCGGGCCACCAGCGGGGCCCCGGCGGCCCGGACACCGCCGGCCTCCTCGGCGCAGCGCGTGAGGCGTTCGGCGACGGCGGCCAGCAGCCGGTCCCCGACGCGGTGCCCGAGGGTGTCGTTGATCGCCTTGAAGCCGTCCAGGTCCAGGTAGCACAGGCCGATCCGGCCGGTGCCGCCCCGCTCGTACGACTCCGCCTCCAGCGCGGCCGTCAGGCGCTCGAAGAACAGGGTGCGGTTGGGCAGCCGGGTCACCGGGTCGTGCATCCGCAGGTGGCGCAGCCGGTCCTGGAGTTCGCGCCGGGCGCTGATGTCGGCGACGGACAGCAGCAGTCCGGGGGTTCCTTCTTCCGCCAGCGGCGCCACAGTGATCTGCGCCCACAGCACCTGGCCGTCGGGGCGTTTCAGGCGCCGGGTGCAGCGCAGCCTGTTCCGCCCGCCGCACAGCACCTCGCGGTAGGCGTGCCAGGTGCGCGCGTCGGAGGCGAGGTCCACCAGGTCGGCGGCGGCGCAGCCGGTGAGCGTTCCCGGGGCGGCGCCGAGCAGCGCGGTGAGCGTCTCGTTGGCGCTGACGACCAGCCCCTCGGAGTCGACGAGGGCCATGGCGAGCGGGGCGGCCGTGAAGGCGGAGCGGTAGGGGAGCGGCTCGTCGGCGAGGGAGGTGGGGGCGGAGGCGGGGGCTTCGGGGACGAGGGCTTCGGGGGCGCCGGGGGCGCCGGGGGCGCCGAGGGAGGCGGGGGCGCCGAGAGGCGGCGGTGGTTCGGTGGCCGGGGAGCCGGAGACCGGCGGTTCGGTGGTGGGGGTGTCGGCCACCGGCGGTTCGGCGGTGGGGAGACCGAGGGCCGGTGACCCGACGGCGGCGGTGACGGCGGTGACGGTGGTGGTGGCGGCGTCGAGCGCCGGCAGGTCCGTGCCGAGGGTGCCGTAGGGGAGTGGCTCGGCGCCGGGACTCTCGTACGCCGGCGGCGGCTCGGCACCCGGAGCCGCACTGAAGTCACTCTCTGTGACGGCTGACCGGATGAGGTCTGCCGCGGGCGTCGGCCCTTCGGACGTTCCGCTCACCGCTCGCTCCCGCAGTGCACTCGATCTCTGTCCGTGCAGGAAAGTGTGCCGATCATAGAGGCTGGTCCCGGGCCCTTCCAGCCGCAATCCGGCGTTCCGGGCCGGCCACCCGTTCCGGCAGAGCGTTTCTGCGCGCACGTGGGCGGGTTCTACACGCCCCCGACCAGTTGTGACGTTCTGTGAGTGCCCCAGGGTTCGGCGTCATCGGAAATCTCGGCACGCTCACCCGTCCGGTGCAGGCGAACAGGGCGTAGTACGACAAACATGCACAAGCTGGATGCGGTGTCCCGTGAACCCCGTCCGGAGGTCCCTGTGCCGCGCCCGTTCCCCCTGAGGCGACTTCCCTGTGAGGCCCTCAAGGGACCCGGTGGGGAGCGCCGCCGGGCAGGGTCCCGGTCCCGGCTGCGCAGTACGGCGGCCGTGTGCACCACCATGGCGGCGCTCGCCGCGACCTCCCTGGTGACCGCCCCCTCGGTCGCCGAGCCGTTCTCCCCGGCGCCCTGCGCCCTGGAGCGTACCGAGGCGCACCACTCGGAGGGCCTGGACACCTGGAACGCCGCCTATCCGCGGCCGGCCCGCGGGCTCGACGCGGTGATGGTGTTCCTCTCCTTCCCCGACTCCCAGCCCCTGACCAGCCCGCGCGAACTGGCCGCCGACCACTTCCCGGCCACCACCCGCTTCTTCCAGCGGGCCTCCTACGGGCAGTTCACGCTGCGCCCGCACCCGCTGCGGCACTGGATCGGCATGCCGCGGCCGTCGACGGCGTACGCCATACAGCGGGACTGGCACGCCGAGCACCGGGCCGCCTACCTGCGCGACGCGCTCGCCGCCGCCGACGCGCACGTCGACTTCTCCCGCTACGACATCGTGTACTTCGTCGCCGACCCGGACGCGCCCGGCGTGGACTCGGACGCCACGAAGGTCGTCAACCTGGACACCCCGCTGCGGGCCGACGGCACCGACATCCGGCGGGTGGTCACCGTCTTCGAGAACCATCCGCCGGACCGGCTGGTCCTGGCCCACGAGACCGGTCACGTCTTCGACCTGCCCGACCTGTACCACCGGCCCGTCGACGGCAAGGGCGACTGGGACACCCACGTCGGCGACTGGGACCTGATGGGCAGCCAGTTCGGGCTGGCGCCGGACCTGTTCGGCTGGCACAAGTGGAAACTGGGCTGGCTCCGGCCGCGGCAGGTGGTGTGCGTGGCGGGCCCGAGACCGGCCCGGCTGACGCTGGAGCCGCTGGGGGCGGGGCCCGGGACGCCGGTGACCAGCGCCGCGGGGGTGCCGTCCTTCGGCCTCGGCCGCGGCGTGAAGCTGGCGGTCGTCCGCACCGGCGCCGACAGCGCCCTCGCCTTCGAGGTGCGCGGACCGGTCGGCAACGACGCGGCGGCCTGCCGGGCCGGGGTGCTGGTGTACCGGGTGCGCAGCGGTGCCGCGTCCGGCGGCGGACCGGTCGAGGTGATCGACGCCCATCCGCGGACGGAGGCGTGCTGGGAGGGCTCCGTCTACCCGCCGCTCGCGGACGCGCCCGTCGCCCTCGGGGAGAGCTTCACGGTGCCGGGGGAGGGCGTACGGGTGGAGGCGGAGGGGCGGACGGCGGCGGGGGCGTGGACGGTGAAGATCACCGCCGGGTGACCGACCGGTGCGGGGCGGGTGATCGGAGGGCCCGGTGGCTGGCGGGGCGGGTGATCGGAGGGCCGGGTGGCCGCCGGATCGATGGGTACGCGAAAGGCCCCCCGCTTGCGCGAGGGGCCTTTCCGTGTCGTGCGCCGCCAGGGACTCGAACCCCGGACCCGCTGATTAAGAGTCAGCTGCTCTAACCAACTGAGCTAGCGGCGCCTGCTGACGTCGTAGACCTTAGCACCCTGGTCGGCGGGAGGAGAAATCGAGATCCGCACGGCCGCCCGGGCCGCCCGCACGGCCGCCCACAGCAGCACCTCCGGGCCCGGCAGCCAGGGGTGCCGGGTGTCCGGCGCGACGAGCCAGCGGGAGTCGGAGCGGACGGAGGAGCCGGCGCCGTGCGGTGACGGGACGGTCACCGCGTCGCCGGTGCCGTGGCACAGCAGCGGTGGCACCGCGTCCGTACGGCCGCCGCCCCGGCCGCGGGCGCCCCACTCCTCCCACTCCAGCAGCGAGGGCAGCCGCTGGGCCGTGCCCGGCGCCGAGAACAGCAGCATGCGGCCCCGGAACTCCGCCACCGGACCCGAGCCGGGGCCCTCCTCCCACAGCCGGTCCAGCATCCGGCGCCCGAACATGGCGGGGGCGCTGACGACGTCGAAGGCGGAGCCGCAGGGCAGTACCACGGGCGCGTCCGGCTGCTCCTCCCAGAGCGCGAGCGTGCTGCGGGGGTAGGTGCCCGCCGAGGCCAGCCAGGCGGCGCCGTCCGTGGTGACGTCCGAGATGTGCGGTGTGCTGCTCATGGGTCCTAGATGTACAGGCCGTGAGCGCGTTGTTCCGAAGAGTTGCAGGAATTCGGGACAGGGTGGACCCGGGCGGGGTAACCTGCCCGCTTGGCATATGCCGGGCCTTCCCCGGCAGCCCGCCCCGGCAGCTCATCCTCGACAGTCCGTCCCGGGCACTCCGTCCTCGGCAGCCCGCCCCGGCAGCCTGTCCCGGCAGCTCATCCTCGACAGTCCGTCCGGGCACTCCGTCCCCGGCAGCCCGTCCCCGGCGGGGCGGGCAGAGGCAGGGGACAGGGGGCAGGGCAGGGGCGGGGACGGCGGTGGCGCGCGGTCACGCCGGGTCGGCGTGGTGCGGGCCCTCTCCGCCGCGCAGCAGGTCGCGTCCGAACTCGACCATCTTCTTGGCGTAGTCCTCGGTCCAGTCGGCCCGCTCGGCGATGTCCGCCGTGGTCAGCCGGTCGAACCGCCGGGGGTCGGCGAGCTGCGCCGCCGCGACCGCCTGGAACTCCATCGCCCGGTCCGCCGCCGCGCGGAACGCCTGCGTCAGCTCCGTCGCGCGGGCCAGCAGCGCCCGGGGGTCGTCCATCGACTCCAGGTCGAAGAAGTGCTCCGGGTCCGCGCCCGCCTCCGCGGGCTCGAAGAGCAGGGGCGCGGGGCGTAGCCGCGGTTCGTTGCGACGCGGCGTGGGCTCCGCCATGTCTTCTCCTTCTCGTACGTCGTGACTGGCCCTTCCCCGCGAGCGAGGGGTGCCCCCGGGGCGGTGGGCCACCGTCCATTGTCCCGCGCCCGCGCAAGGGGGCCCCGGTGGTGCGGTCGCGTCCCCGTGGTGTGCGGGTGTGCGGCGGTCACGGACGCCAGGGCACCCGGTGTTCAGCCAGGTGGGCCAGGACCGCGTGGTTGGCCTCCCAGCCGTCCGGGAACTTCACGACCGTCCCCAGCTGCACCGGCTCCGTCGACGGGTAGTCGTCCAGCAGCTCGTCCACCCCGGCCCGGCACACCACGATGCACGCGTGCCGGTGGCGGGAGGCCAGCACGCACAGGCGGCCGGTCTCCAGGTGGAAGGCGGTGGCGTCGGGGCGGCCGGACAGCGGGTGCAGGACGACCGTCACGTCGTACTCGCGGCCCTGGAGCCGGTTGGCCGTGTCGACGGTGACGCCGGTGACGCCCAGCTCCGCCAGCGCGGCCCGCACCGCCGCCGCCTGGTCCCGGTGCGCGGTGCCGACGGCGATGCGCCCGGCGGTCAAGGGCGCCGGTTCGGGGGAGCGCTCGGAGGTCGCCGCGCCGCCCCGGTCCAGGAGGCGGCGGACCACCGTCGCCACCGCCCGCACCGCCTCCGGGTCGGTGCGCGGGGTGTGCCGCGGCGGCAGCTCCAGCAGGCCCCAGCCGCAGGCGGCGGCCTCGTCGATCACCCGGTCCGGCCCGGAGCCGTCGGAGGGGACGGCGAAGGCCAGGCGCCGGTCGCCGTGGCCGGTGCCGCTGCGGAACGGCGTGTACGGGTAGAAGGCGTCCGACACCAGCGGCGCGGCGGACGCCGGGAGCCGCCACGACACCGGCAGCCGGTGCTGCGGCAGGCCCGGGTTGTGCGCGAGCAGGGTGCTGACGGCGGAGGCCGACGGATCGTACGACAGGCCCGCCCACTGCTCGCCGCCCACGATCGAGAACGGGTCGAGCTGGCCCGGGTCGCCCACGAACAGCGCCCGCTCGAACAGCCCGGCCACGGCGAGCAGCGCGTCCGAGCGCATCTGGTACGCCTCGTCGACGATGGCGTACCGCCACGGCTCGTCCACCTTCACGTGCGCCCACTTGGCGGCCGTGGACAGCACGACGGGCAGCCCGGCGAGGCCGGCCGCCTTCGCCGACGTGCGTACGTTCGGCAGGGCGTCCAGCGCCTTGTCGTACGGGTCGGCGTCGCTGCTGTGCAGCCGGCCCACCGGCAGCTCGGGGTTCTTCTCGGCGAGCCGCAGCACCAGGTCGTCGACCTGGGCGTTGGTCTGCGCCACCACCATCAGCGGGCGCCCGGCCTCGGCCAGCTCCAGCGCCGCCCGCACCACCAGCGTGGACTTGCCGGCGCCGGGCGGGGAGTCGACGACGACGCCGCGCTCGGCGCCGTGCAGGGTGTCGCGGAGGATCGCCTCCGTGGCACGGGCGGCCTCCGCGCCCGGATCGAAGGAGGAACCGGGGGCGTGGGCGCCCGCGGAGCCTGGGGCGGTCGCGGGACCGAGAACGGTCGCGGGACCGAGAGCGGTCGCGGGACCGAGAGCGGTCTCGGAGCCGGGGGTGGTCTCGGAGCCGAGGGTGGTCTCGGTGGTCACAGGACGTCCTCCTCCGTCACGGGGTCGGCTGCTTCGGGCGCGGCCTGCTCGCCGGGCGGGCCGCCGTGTGTCCACGGGGTCTGCTCCGGGTCGGGCAGCTTCGCACCGCCCCGCTGCTCGTGCTCGAACAGCGTGAAGCACACCCGGTCGCCCTTCTCGGGCACGCTCCCGGCCTCGGGCTCCTTGCCCCGGCCCATCTTGTCGACGATCCGCAGGACGACGCCCACGCTCCCCTCGCCCTGCCCGTCGTACCCCGCGAACTCCACGAACTCCACGAATTCGGCCGCCTGCGGCCTGCCGCCCAGCGACCGGTACACCTTCGTCCGCTCGCCCAGCTGCGGCCGGTCGTCCGTGCGCACGGTGACCAGCGGGCGCGGGCTGGGCCGCTTGCCCTCGCCGTACGCCATGACGACGTCCGTGACCTCCCCGGCGAACGCCTCCCCGGCCAGCCGCCGCCCGGCCATCACCAGCGGATCGTCCAGCGCCTCCTGCGCCTCCAGCCGGGCCTGCTCGCGCTCACGCGTGGCCAGCTTGTTCGCGGCGGTGACCGCGTCGTCGCGGCGCGGCTGCGGGGGCTCCCCGGCGGCGATGCGGTCGCGGTGCCCGGTGAACGACCAGCGGTCGCGCGTCCACCGCTCCTCGACGTGCGCCCCCGGCGGCAGGGTCCGCAGCAGGTCCAGGCCTCGCCAGACCGCGTCCCACGTGGGCCGCGTCCGGCTCTCGACCAGGGCGCGGATCTCCCGCTCGGCGGCGGTGACGGCACCGAGCCGCTCGTCCGCCTCCAGACCGTCCTCGGCGGCGGCCAGCGCCGTACGGGCCCGGTCGTAGCGCTCGATGGCGGGGGCCAGCAGCCGGTTGTCGAACGCCGGGTCGGTGGCCGGGCCCGCGGGCGGGCACAGCAGCTGGCCGGCGGCGTCCCGCGCGTGCTCGGCCCGCAGCGCCGCCTCGGCGCCGGACATCCCCTCGGGCGGGTCGATCCAGGCCAGCAGCGCCCCCAGGTGCTGGTCCTCCAGCGAGGACTGCCCACTCGCCCAGTGCCGGGCCAGCAGGTCCGTCATGGCCAGCAGCAGCGACGAGCCCGGTACGCGGGCCCGCTCCCCGTAGTGGGTCAGCCACCGCCCGAGCAGCGGAACCCTCGGCGGCGCCGGGTAGGGCGCCTCGGGGTCCTGCTCCGCCGTCCGCCGGAAACGCATCGAGCGGCCCAGCAGCCGTACGAAGTCGATGCCCGCGCGGCTCGGCACGACCAGCTGCGCGGCGTCCGCGCACAGCTCGGTCTCGACCTTGACCCGCTTGCCGGTCTCCGGGTCGGTCTCGGTCCGCTCGGCGGCCTCCACGGCGTCCGCGTACGACTCCACGTACGGCAGGACGACGTCCGCCAGCTCGGCCAGGAACGCGAACCTGAGGTCGCGGTCGCGCGGCTGCGGCACGACCAGCAGGCGCGGGGCGTCCCGGTCGGTGCCGACCAGCGCGCCGAGCGGGGCGCCCGCCTCACCGGCGGTGGTCAGGGGCACGAACACCAGCGGCCGGGCGGACAGGTGCCGGTGCCGGACCGTGGCGGCGGGCTGGGCCCGGCCGGCGCGCACCGCCTCCAGCCGGGCGAGGGTGGTGATCAGTGACACAGCGCCACCTCCGGCCCGGCGGAAGGAGCCGGAAGCGTCCGCGCGCGGGCGGTGTCCAGTGCCTCCGCCCGCAGGGCCGCCGCGCGGCGCAGCGCCGCCACCGCCGGGTCGTCCGGGTCACCGGCCTCCCCGCGGGCCGCCGCCAGGACGCCCTCGACCGAGGACAGCCCGCCCAGTTCGGCGCGGACCGGGCGGCCGAGGGCGGTCACCGCGCCGCCCTCGCGGGCGCGGGCGCGGCAGTGGAAGGCGAGGTCGCAGGCGGACAGGCACTCGGGCGCGTACGTCGCCGGGACCGCCTCGACCGCGGCCGTCAGCTCCTCGACGGGCAGCTCGGGGGAGAAGCAGGTGCCCTCGGGCAGGGCGTCGGCGATCTCCTCCACGCGCGTGAGGCGGCTCAGCTGACGGGCGGTCACCGCGCGCTGCCTGCGCACGTCGACGGCGGAGGCGGTGGGCAGGTTGGAGAAGTCCTTGGGGCATACCAGCAGCACCCGGTGGCGCACCCGCGGGGGCACGCCTTCCCGGGCCAGGCGGGCGGCCACCTCCTCCAGCGCCAGCACGTACACCGCCGCCTGCCGTGCCGCGGCGCCGACCTTCGCCGGGTCCGCGGCGCCGTCCAGCATCGGGAAGGACTTGATCTCGACGACCGTCCAGCTGCCGTCGGGGTGCACGACCACCGCGTCCGGTTCCAGGAAGGCAGGGGAACCGGCGACCTCCAGCGCCAGCATGGGGTGGTCCAGCAGGGTCCACCCGCCCGCCCCGTCCGTCCCGGATGCCTCGGTCGCCTCGCGCAGCGCCAGCGCCGTACGCGCCACGCGGCCCTGCGGGCCGGCCGCGGACAGATCGGGCACCTGCGCCCGCGTGGGCGGCTCGGCGCCCGGGTCCAGCCGCTCGTGCGCGAGCCGCAGCAGCTCCGCGCCGCCGTCCGCCTTGACCCGCGCCTCGAACGCGTTGCCCCGCATGAACGCGAACTGCGACTGCCCGAAGGCCGACGGCGAGCCCAGCGCGTTCGCCAGCGCCGCCTTGTCCACCCCGGCTCCGTCGAGGAGCGCGCGCCGTCTGCACCCGGGGTTCGCGGCGAGGGCGGCCAGGGCGCGCGCGTCCAGCGCCTTGGCCGGTACGTCGGGACCGCGCAGCTCAGCGAACCGGTGCCGGAGCACCGCCCCCCGCGTCCGCGGGAGAGGTGTCGGGCTCGGCTGCCGCCGGGAACCGCTGCTCGCGCTGCCGTGGAATTCGCTCACCCGCGGAAGTCTGGCATCCACCACTGACATTCGGGGACTTCGCGTCCGCGGAGACGCCCGTGGCCGGGGTGACCGCCGTGCCGGGGACGGTGTGCGCGCCCGGGGCGGCGACCGCCGCGACCGCCGCGTCCGGGGCGTCCGGGGCGTCCGGGGCGACCCGGGAGGCCAGAGCGACCCGGGCGGTGAACCACGCCTTGGCCCGGTCCGCGCACCCCATCACCCGCGGCGCCAGCAGCAGGCCCAGCCCCATCACGGCCGCGCCCGCCACCGCGTCGAGCAGGTAGTGGTTGGCCGTGCCCATGACCACCACGGTCGTCACCAGCGGATAGACGACGCCGGCCGCCTTCGCCGCGCGCGTCCCCCCGTACCGCCACAGCAGCACCCCGCACCACAGCGCCCAGCCCACGTGCAGGCTCGGCATCGCCGCGTACTGGTTGGTCATCCCGCCCAGCCCGCGCGGCGCGCTCGCCTCGCCGCCCCACCAGCCGTACGCGCTGTAGTGGGCCATCGTGTCGACGAAGCCGTGGCCGGCGTCGAGGAGGCGGGGCGGGCAGGTCGGCAGCAGCGTGAAGCCGATCAGGCCGATGAAGGTGGACGTCATCAGCCAGGTGCGGGCGGCGCGGTAGTGCGCGGTGCGCGAACGGAAGATCCACACGAGGATTGCGGGCGTGACCAGGTAGTGCAGCGACGCGTACCAGAAGTCGGCCGGTATGCCGAGCCAGGGCTCACGCGTGAAGAGACGATTCAGCGGATGTTCCGCGTTGAGGTGCAGCGCCTGCTCGACGCGCAGGATCGCCAGGCCGTGGCCGACGGCGTCGGCGACGTCGCCGCCCACGAGGAGCCGGCCCGCCGAGTAGCAGGCGTACACGAGGACGATCAGCGGCAGCTCGGTCCACCAGCGAGGCCGGGCGGCCGGGGCGGCTCCGGTGCCCGGTGTCTCGGTGTGCGGCATCCGATCGCCCTCCCCCTTCTCACACGCGCCCGGCAGGCCGGTCGTGCCACTCTACGGCGTACGTGCGCCCCGTCCCGGAGCGCCCCCGGACCGGATAGACGCCGAGATCGCCCGCCGGGTTGCCCATGCACGGCGTGCGCGATGATGGAAGAGTCCGCCCCGAAAATCACCCGGAAAGGTTTCCCATGGCACCGCGCATCCTGCTGGCCCGGCACGGACAGACGGAGTGGTCGCTGTCCGGCAGACACACCGGCAGGACCGATGTGCCGCTCCTGGAGGAGGGCCGCCGCGGCGCCAAGCTGCTGGGCGAGCGCCTGCACCGGGCGCCCCTCGGCGGGCTGCCGGACGTCGAGGTCCGCACCAGCCCGCTCTCCCGCGCGCGCGAGACGTGCGAACTCGCCGGCTTCGGCGACCGTGCCCGGCCCTGGGACACGCTGATGGAGTGGGACTACGGCGCCTACGAGGGCATGACCCCGGCCGAGATCCAGGCCGTCCGCCCCGGCTGGCTGATCTGGCGCGACGGCGTCCCCGAGGGCGAGACCCTGGCGGACGTCACCGCGCGCGCCGACGAGGTGGTCGCGTGGGCGCGCGAGCGGGACCGTGACGTCCTGGTCTTCGCCCACGGCCACATCCTGCGGTCGATCGGCGCGCGGTGGCTGGGCCTGCCGCTCGACTTCGCGGCCCGCATCCGCCTCAACCCGACGTCCCTGTCGATCCTGGGCTGGGCGTACGGGGAACCGGCGATCGAGAGCTGGAACGACCTGGGGCACCTGGCCGGGGAGTGACGGGGGCCTGGGGCGAGGGCCCTGAGACGGGGCCCTGTGGGGGGTCCTGAGACAGGGCTTTGCGGGGTCCTGAGACTGGGCCCTGAGACAGGGCTTTGCGGGGTCCTGTGACTGGGCCCTGAGATGGGGCCCTACGGGGGCGCCAGCCCTCACCCGCCGCCCCTCATGCCCGTCTCCGTCTCCGTCACCATTGCCGCCTTCGCCTTCGCCTTCGCCTCCGTCTCCGCCCGCGCCTCGTACCGGTCCAGGAACGCCGCCACGCCGGGAGCGCGCCGGTGCGGCAGCAGCACCCGCGCCGTGCCCGCCAGCATCGTGTGCACGCGCGAGGACTGGACCTCCTCCAGCAGGCCCAGCACCCGCGTCCCGGCCATCGCCGCCTCGTCCGGCCGCCCGTCCCTGGCCAGGTCGTCCGCCAGTTCGGCGGTGTACAGCGCGATGTTCCGCGTGAAGTGCGGGTCCTGCAGACCGGCGGCCCGCTCCGCGTGCCGCGCCGCCCTGGCCCACTCGCCCAGCGCCGACCAGCACTGCGCCTCCAGTCCCTCCAGCTCGGCATCCCCGTAGAAGCTCATCCACTCGGGATCGGCGTCGGAGGGGCCCCGCTCGTGGAGGGCCCGCGCGCGGGCCAGCGCCTGCGCGCAGGCGGCGCGGTCGCCGAGCCCCGCCCAGCCGCCCGCCTCGCGCAGCGCGAGCAGGGACAGCAGCCGGGCGGAGCCGAGAGGCCGGGCGACGCGTTGCGCGGCCTGCGCGGCCCGGACCGCCTCGCGTGGCCGGCCCGCGTCCCGCGCGAGGAACGCCGTGTTGCAGAAGGCGTGTGCCTCCAGGGCCGCGTCCCCGGTGGTCCGGGCGGTCGCGAGGGCTTCCGCGTAGTGGGAGCGGGCGTCGGGGAAACGGCCAGAGTCGTGCGCCAGCCAGCCCACGGAGAGGGCCAGTTCGCCGGCGCCCGCGGCGAGCCGGTCCGCCGTCGTCTGCCGGGTCGCGCCGGCGTCCAGCAGCGCGTACGCGGCGCGCAGCGGGGCGGCCGCGCGCTGGTAGAGGCCGTCGGCGCCGTGGCGGTCGTCGAGCAGCCGGATCCGGCGGACGGTTTCCTCGAGCGCGCCCGCGTCGCTCGCCCCGGCACGGCGCACGGGGCGCTGGGCCGCCGCGGCGTCGAGGACGAGGCCCAGGGGGCCCAGGGAGGCGGCGGCCACCGTGGCGCCCCCGCCGGTCATGAACGCGCGACGCAGCACGTCGCTCTCCTCGTGGTCGTCGTACGTGCCGTGCGGATGGCCGGGGCCGTACGGATGGCCGGGGTCGTGCGGGCGGGGCGGGTCGTACGTGCCGCGCGGGTCGTACGTGTCGTACGTGTCGCGTGGGTTCTGCGTCTCGTCGCCGGTGCGCGCGCGGCGTCCGCGGACGGACGAGCGGGGTGCGAACCCCAGATCGGTGAGCGTGCGGCCGGGGAACATGTGCAGGAACACCCGTTCGTACGCGTAGTTGGGGCAGCGGATCTCGCCCGACTCGACCCGGCCGATGTACCGCGCGTCGCAGCCGACCCGCTCACCGATCTCCCGGGCGGCCCGGCGGACCGCCGCCGCGAACTCCGCCGGAGAGCGCTGCCCGCGTAACCGCCGGAAGGCGAGATTCGGCTGCGGTGGCCGGCCGGGCCGGCCGGAGGTCACCGTCGACGACGCCATGGCCGGGTCCTCTCCGTGCGAACCGTCGAACCATGCCGGACCCGGGACGATCCAGGGCCACGACGGGCCGGTCGCCCGTGGGTGTCCCGATTCCGGCGGGGCACGAACGTACCCGCTGTGACGGGTCCGCTACGCGAGGTTTGACGGCGAACCGCGCATCTCGTCCGTCATCTGCCATGAAGTGCCATCCTTTGTGGCGGAATTGCCCCGTAGCCGTTGACGCCCTGAGACGTTGAACCCCGTGGACCGGGAGGCCCCCGACTCCCGACCGCTCGACCGAGAAGGGGTTCCGAGGTGGAGGCCGGGATGGAGACCAGCCGGATCGACGACCTTCGCAGACCGCCGTCGGCGGCGGCACACGCGTCCGCTCCGCACGGCAGCGCACCGCCGAGCGCGGAAGCCGCCTGCGACGTCGTGACCGTGCCGACGCGCCAGGGTCTGGAGGCGGTCGACATCCTGCGGCGCGGCGCCGGTGACGCGGTCGGCCCCGTCCTGCACGACGACGGCCGCGACACCCTGGGCTTCCTGGTGCCGCCGGGCACGGCCGCCGCGTGGGACGTCCCCGGAAGCACCTGCACGAAGACCGACGGCCGCGGCTTCAGCCTGGCCCCCGTGCCGCCGCTGGAGGGCTCCGGCTGGCTGCTGCCGCCCGGCGAGGCCGACCCGGCGACCGACCCGGCCGTGCTGCGGGCGGCCCTCGGGGAGGCGGCCCGGCTGATCGCGGCGGCGGACGGCTGCTGCTGAGCGGCGCGGCCGGGCGCGCCACCGCGCGCCGGTGCCCGGCCGCCCGGCACGGACGCCCGGCCCGATAATGGCCGGATGGGAAAGTCCAGGAACGCCCGGCGCGGGCGGAGCACGGCGGAGACCGTCGTCGAGCAGGTCGACGGCGGGATCGCCGAGCTCGTACCGGACCGGGACCGGCCGCGGGCCTGGACGCTGCTGATCGACGGGGCACCGCAGTCGCACGTCGACCTCGACGACCCGGCATACCTGTCGTTCGAGTACCAGCGCCGCCTCGGGCACGTCATCGACCTCGTCGCCCCGCCGGGCAGACCCGTCCGCGCCGTGCACCTCGGCGGCGGCGCCCTCACGCTCGCCCGTTACGTCGCCGCCACCCGCCCCCGCTCCACCCAGCAGGCCGTCGAGCGGGACGCGGCCCTCGTCCACCTGGTCCGCCGGGAGCTGCCACTGGACCCGGGCGCCCGGATCCGGGTGCGGTCCGCCGACGCCCGTGAAGGTCTGGCCAAGGTGCCCGACGGATGGGCGGACCTGGTCATCGCGGATGTGTTCAGCGGGGCCCGCACCCCGGCCCATCTGACGTCGGCCGAGTTCCTGGACGAGGTCCGCCGGGCGCTGGCACCGGGCGGGGTGTACGCCGCCAACCTCGCCGACGGCCCGCCGCTGGCGCACCTGCGCGGGCAGATCGCCACCGCCGCCGCCCGCTTCCCCGAGCTGGCGCTGATCGCCGACCCGGCCGTACTGCGCGGCAAGCGCTTCGGCAACGCCGTCCTCGCCGCCTCCGGCCATCCCCTGCCGGTCGCCGAACTGACCCGCCGCGCCGCTTCCGACCCGCACCCCGCGCGCGTGGAGCACGGCAGGGCGCTGACCGACTTCACCGGCGGGGCCGTCCCCGTGACGGACGCCGTGGCGGTGGCGTCACCGGCGCCGCCCCCGTCCGTGTTCCGCTGACGCGGCGGGTCCGGCAGGTCCAGCGGGTCTGCCGGTTCCGGCGGTTCCGGTGGGTCTGCCGGTTCCGGCGGATCAGTAGCTTCCGATCTCCACCCGCGGCGGGCCGTCATGCCAGGAGCAGAACACCGACACCCGCTCGGCACCCGAGGTGAACTCCACCCGGATCCAGGTCCCGGTCTTCCACACCTGCATCGACCAGCCGGCGCCCGGTGTCGCCGACACCAGCGACGCGGAGGCCGGGCCCAGGTCGAACACCACGCGCCCGCCCTCGGTGTCGTAGCCGCGGATCCGCCCCGAGGCGGCCGGGGACGTACGGGCAGGGGCAGGAGCGGGGTCGCGGGTGGCGGGGGCGGTGGGGGTGGCGGGGGACGCGGTCGCCGTCCGGGTCGGTGCCGGGCTCGGCTCGCGGGGCGAGGCGCTGGGCGCGGGCGACGGGCTTCCGGCCGGTGACGGCGGCGGCGTCGGCGCCACCGGCCGCGGCGACCGGGACACGGTCGCCCCGGCCGCCGTGACCGGCAGGGCGCGGGGCGCGTCGTAGGCCGTGCCGGCCATCACCGTGTGGACACCCCACCACGACAGCGTGACCGCCGCGCCCGTGGCGAGCAGCCAGGCCAGTACGTGTACGAGTCCTCTGCGCATCACCGTCATCCTGCCTCACCCGCCCCACCCGGCCGGAGACGGGCCGGAGTTGTCCACAGAGCCGGAGTTGTCCACAGGGCTCGCACCGGCCGTGCGGACATGACGTACGGTGCCGCTCATGGCACGTGTGCTCGTGGTCGAGGACGACCAGTTCGTACGCTCGGCGCTCATCCGGCACCTGACCGACGCCTCGCACCTCGTGCGCAGCGTCGGGACGGCGCTGGAGGCGCTGCGCGAGGTCGCCCATTTCCGCTTCGACGTGGTCGTCCTGGACCTCGGACTGCCCGATCTCGACGGGTCCGAGGCCCTGAAGATGCTGCGCGGCATCACGGACGTCCCGGTGATCATCGCCACCGCCCGCGACGACGAGGCGGAGATCGTCCGGCTGCTCAACGCCGGGGCGGACGACTACCTCACCAAGCCGTTCTCGGTGGAGCACCTGTCGGCGCGGATGGCGGCCGTCCTGCGCCGCGCCCGGTCCGGAGCCGGGGACGCACCGCCGTCCACGGTGATCCGGGTCGGCGGCCTGACCGTGGACCCCCTGCGCCGCCAGGCCGAACTGGACGGCGTCCGGCTGGACCTGACCCGCCGCGAGTTCGACCTGCTCGCCTACCTGGCCGGCCGCCCCGGTGTGGTCGTCCCCCGCAGGGAACTGCTGGCCGAGGTGTGGCAGCAGTCCTACGGCGACGACCAGACCATCGACGTCCATCTGTCGTGGCTGCGGCGGAAGCTGGGCGAGACCGCGGCCCGGCCGCGCTATCTGCACACCCTGCGGGGCGTCGGCGTGAAGCTGGAGCCGCCCGGGGAGGAGCGGTCGCGATGAGGTGGGCGCTGGTCAAGGTGTCGCTGGCCGTCACCGTCATGGTCGTGGTCGCCTTCGCGGTCCCCCTCGGGCTCGTCATCCGGGAGATGGCCCGGGACCGCGCCTTCTCCAACGCCGAGCGCCAGGCCGCGGCCGTCGCCCCGGCGCTGTCCATCACCACCGACCGCGCGCAGCTCGAACGGGTCGTCGCCGCCGCCGGTTACGACACCGGGATGGCGGTGCACATACCGGCGTCCGGCCGGACCGGCGCGGTCGACGTCGGCCGCCGGCGCGCCACCGGCGAGGACATCGAGGCCGTGCGGAGGCTGGGACGGGTCTCCACCGCCGAGGTGCCCGGCGGGTCGGCGGTGCTGCAGCCGGTCGCGCTCGGCACCGGGAAGATCGCCGTCGTCGAGGTGTACGTCGCCGAGGCGGCGGTCACCAACGGCGTCGGCACGGCCTGGGCGGTGCTCGCCGCGGTCGGGGTGGCGCTGATCGTCGGCTCGGTCGCCGTCGCCGACCGGCTCGGCGTGCGGATGGTGCAACCCGCCCGGCGCCTGGTGAAGGGGGCGCGCGAGCTGGGGGAGGGCAAGCTGGGCGCCCGGGTGCCCGAGGAGGGGCCGGCCGAACTGCGGCTCGCGGCGGTGGCGTTCAACTCCATGGCCGACCAGGTCGTCCGGCTCCTCGCCAACGAGCGGGAGCTGGCCGCCGACCTGTCCCACCGGCTGCGCACCCCGCTGACCGTGCTGCGGCTCAACGCGGCCTCCCTCGGCGACGGCCCGGCCGCCGAGCAGACCCGGGCCGCGGTCGAGCAGCTGGAGCGGGAGGTGGACACCATCATCCGTACGGCGCGGGAGGCCAAGCCGCAGACGACCGCGGCCGGTCCCGGCGCCGGATGCGACGCGGCCGAGGTGGTCCGCGAACGGATGGCGTTCTGGTCCGCGCTCGCCGAGGACGAGGGCCGCACCTGGCGCGTGGCCGGCGCCGACCGGCCGGTGCGCGTCCCCGTGGCCCGCGCCGACCTGGCGGCGGCCCTCGACGCCCTGCTCGGCAACGTCTTCCGGCACACCCCGGAGGGCACCGCCTTCGCGGTCGACGTGCACAACGGCGAGGACGCGGTGATCGTCCTCGTCTCCGACGCGGGCCCCGGCATACCCGATCCCGAGGCGGCGATGGCGCGCGGCCGGGGCAAGGGCAGCGACGGGTCGACGGGCCTCGGCCTGGACATCGTGCGCCGGCTCGCGGAGTCCACGGGCGGGGACGTGCGGATCGGCGCGTCCGTGCTCGGCGGGACCGAGGTGCGGATATGGCTGCAACTGGACAGGAGCGACGGGCGCGACAGGCGCGACGGGCGCGACAGGCGCGACGGGCGCGACAGGCGCGACGGGCGTGATGGGCGCGACGGGCGGTCCGGGCGGAACGGAGGGGCCGAGCGGGTTCCGGCCGTGCGCGGCCGTCGCGGTGCGGTACGACGCCGGCGCCGCCCCCGCGGCGAGAAGGCGGGCACGCCATGAGCACGCGCCGGCACGAGGCGAGCGCGAGGCACAGGGCGAGCGCGAGACGCAAGGCGATCGGTGCCCGCCAGTAACCGGCGCCTGCCCCACGGCAGCGGGGCGCGGCATCCCCCCGGGTGCCGCGTCCCGCTGCCCGCTCTCCGTCCCCCGTTCTCCGTGGCCGGCTACAGCTTCCCGGCCTCCGGCAGCGTCCCCGTCCGGGCAGCCTGCCCGTACCACAGGGCACTGTCCTTCGGGGTCCGCTCCAAGGTGGCGTAGTCGACGTAGACCGCGCCGAAGCGCTTGGCGTAGCCGTACGCCCACTCGAAGTTGTCCATCAGGGACCACAGGTAGTAGCCGCGGACGTCGGCGCCGTCGGCGAGGGCGCGGCGGACCGCCGACAGGTGGCCGTGCAGGTAGGCGACGCGCTCCGGGTCGTGGACGCGGCCGTCGGGGTCGGGCTTGTCGTCGTAGGCCGCCCCGTTCTCGGTGATGTACAGGGGCAGGCCCGGCGCCTCACGGGTGTAGCGCATGATCAGCTCGTGCAGACCGGACGGGTCGATCGTCCAGCCCATCTCGGTGCGCTCGCCCGGCGTCTGATGGAACGCCACGTCGTCCGCGGCCGGCCACGGCGAGTGGTCGCCGCCCCCGTGGCCGTCGGCGCGCGGCCAGGCCGGGGCGGAGTCCGCGGCCGAGACCAGGGCGGGGGTGTAGTAGTTGAGGCCCAGCGCGTCCAGCGGCTGGTGGATCGCCGCCAGGTCTCCGTCCCGGACGTACGACCAGTCCGTCAGCGAGGCCGTCGCCTCGAACAGCGACTGCGGGTACGCGCCGTGCAGGGCCGGGCCGTGGAAGACGCCGTTGGCCAGGTCGTCGATCTTCCGGGCCGCGGCCAGGTCCGCGGGCCGCTGCGACAGCGGGCGGACGACCGAGGAGTTGAGGCTGAGCGCCACCGAGTTGTGGGCGGGCATCACCGAACGCAGGGCCGTCGTGCCCAGCCCGTGCGCCAGGTTGAGGTGGTGGGCCGCGCGCAGGGCGGCCGCCGGCTCCGTACGGCCGGGGGCGTGCACGCCGGAGCAGTAGCCGAGGAAGGCGCTGCACCACGGCTCGTTGAGCGTGATCCACTGCTCCACCCGGTCGCCGAGGGCCTCCCCGACGATCTGCGCGTACTCGGCGAACCGGTACGCCGTGTCCCGCTCCGGCCAGCCGCCCGCGTCCTCCAGCTCCTGCGGCAGGTCCCAGTGGTACAGGGTGACGGCGGGCTTGATGCCGTGCGCGAGTAGTTCGTCGGCCAGGCGGCGGTAGAAGTCCAGGCCGCGCCGGTCGGCGGGGCCGCGTCCGGTGGGCTGCACCCGCGGCCAGGAGACGGAGAAGCGGTAGGCGTTCAGGCCCAGCTCCGCCATCAGCGCCACGTCCTCGCGGTAGCGGTGGTAGTGGTCGACCGCCACGTCACCGGTATCGCCGCCGGCCGTCTTGCCCGGCGTGTGGCTGAAGGTGTCCCAGATCGACGGCGTACGGCCGTCCTCTCGCACCGCCCCTTCGATCTGGTATGCGGAGGTCGCGGCCCCCCAGAGGAAGGTGGGAGGGAAAGGTGCGGCCATCAGGTCAGACATGGAGTCGCTCCCGTGAGTCGGGGGCCCCATTATGCATGGGAGCGCTCCCACGGCGGAAGGGGGTGACGACGCCGAGCACGGCCGCAGAGGGCTCGCGGTATCGGGCGGTGCCGGCCGGACCCCGGACATCCCCCTGCCGGACACCCCTCGGCCGGACATCCCCGAACGGACATCCCCCGGCCGGGTAACCCCGATCGGACATCCCCCGGCCGGGTATCCCCTCTCGGCCGGGGCCCCGCTCAGGCCGACTCCCGCACCACCAGCTGCGTCGGCAGGACCACTTCCCGGTGGCCGGAGCCGCGCTGGGCGATCTCGTCCAGCAGCAGGCCGGCCATGGTGCGCCCCATCTCCTCCAGCGGCTGGCGGACGCTGGTCAGCGGGGGATCGATGTGGCGGGCCACGATCGAGTCGTCGAAGCCGACGACGGCCACGTCGTCGGGCACCCTCCGGCCGGACGCGCGCAGTTCCAGTACGGCGCCCGAGGCCATCACGTCGGAGGCGGCGAAGACGGCGTCGAGACCGGGGCGCCGGCGCAGCAGCTCCCGCATGGCCGCGCGTCCGCCCTCCTCCGTGAAGTCGCCGTGGGCGACCAGATCCTCGTCGACGGTGAGGCCCGCGCCCTCCAGCGCCTCGCGGTAGCCGTCGAGGCGGGCCCGGGCGGCGTCCATGTCCAGGGGCCCGGTGATGGTGCCGATGGACCGGCGGCCCCGCGCCAGCAGGTGCTGGACCGCGACCCTGGCGCCGCCGCTGTTGTCCGCGCGGACATGCCCCAGCGGTTCCCGGCGACCGCGCCGGCCGGCCAGCACGGTCGGCACGGAGAGCTCCTCCAGCCGGTCCGGCAGCGTGTCGTCGCTGTGGACCGCCATCATCAGCACCCCGTCCACCCGCTGCGCGGACAGGTACGTGGCGAGCCGCGCGTACTCCTTCTCGTTGTCCACCATGACCAGCAGGAGCTGCATCCCGGTGCCGGAGAGCCGGGCGGACACGCCCCGGATGATCTCCGAGAAGTACGGCTCGGAGAAGAGCCGGGTCTCGGCCTCGGGGACGACCAGGGCCACCGAGTCGGTGCGGCGGGTGACGAGGGAACGGGCGGCGCGGTTGGGGACGTAGCCGAGGTCGGCGATGGCCTGCTCCACCGCCGCCCGGGAGCGGTCGCTCACCTTGGGGGAGCCGTTGATCACCCGGGAGACCGTGCCGCGGCCGACACCGGCGCGGGCGGCCACGGCGTTCAGGGTCGGACGCCGGACGTCCGCGGCCGCGGACGGCTGTTCGGCAGGGCTCATCGTTCACCTTCCGGTGTTCGGTGGGGGGACGCGTCATTCTCACCCAGAAAACCGGGCGGTGGCCTCCGGGGGGATGCGCCGCGGCCCGGCTCCGGAGAACGCCCCGCCGATGACCTGCGGAAACCGTGCACGGAGCGGGCCGGATCCGGGCCGGTGGAAGACCGCGGGGCGACACATTCCCGTGACGTGCGGAACACGCTTGCGCAACAACGCCGTTTTCAACTCTTGACACCCGGCCCGGCAGCAAGGAGTCTTCCGGCATGCCGCGTGGGAGCGGTCCCACGGTCGGTCCGGGGGGTTCCTCCCGTGTGGAACGCACCACCAACGGCCCTTCCCTCCGCTCTAAGTGACACCCCGTTGACCAGCACCCTTCGCACCGTGCACCACGTGCTGTGGGCCTGGCCGCTGCTCGAACCGAGAGGGCAGGTCCGGACCGCCGGACTTCGGAGGTCTGCTTCCTGAGGTCCCGTTCGCCACTGGAACAAGGAGTACTGGAATGCGCATCACCCGCACCGGCGGCGGTCGTGGCCGCAAAGCGGCGGCCGTGACCACGACGGTTCTGACGGCCTCGGCCCTGTTGCTCACCGGCTGCAGCGACGACGGCGGCTCCGACGACGCCGCCGACTCCAACGGCAACATCACGCTCACCGTGGCCGACTACGGGCAGTTCGGCTACAAGGAAGCCGGTCTGTTCGAGAAGTACCACGAGCTCCACCCGAACATCACGGTGAAGGAAGAGGTCTCGTCCAACGAGCAGGACTACTACCCGAAGCTCCTTCAGCAGCTGAACTCGGGCAGCGGTCTCGGGGACGTGACGGCCATCGAGGTGGGCCGCATCACCGAGATCGTCACCACCCAGGCCGACAAGTACGTCGACCTGAAGGACTCCATCAACGTCGCCGACTACCTCTCCTGGAAGGCGAAGCAGGCCACCACCAAGGACGGCGCGGTCATCGGCGCCGGCACCGACATCGGCCCGATGTCGCTGTGCTACCGCAAGGACCTCTTCGAGAAGGCGGGCCTGCCGACCGACCGCGAAGAGGTCGCCAAGGCGGTCGACGGCGGCTGGGAGGACTACATCAAGCTCGGTGAGCAGTACAAGAAGAAGGCGCCGTCCGGCACCTTCTTCATGGACTCCGCGAGCGCCCTGTTCAACGCGGTCGTCAGCTCCTCCCCGGAGCAGTACTACAACGCCGAGGGCGAGGCGATCTACAAGGAGAGCGCCTCCGTCAAGCAGGGCTGGGACCTGGCCGCCGAGGCCGCGGAGAAGAAGCTGACCCAGGGCCTGGCCCAGTTCCAGGACCCCTGGAAGGCGGCGCTGCGCAAGGGCAGCGTGGCCACCGTGGTCTGCCCCGCCTGGATGGCCGCCCAGATCGCGACCTACTCCGGTGACGAGTACAAGGGCAAGTGGGACATCGCCCGTTCGCCCGGCTCGACCGCGGCCAACTGGGGCGGCTCCTTCCTGGCCGTGCCCAAGAGCGGCAAGCACGTGAAGGAGGCCATCGAGCTGGTCAAGTGGCTGACCGCCCCCGAGCAGCAGGCCGCCGTGTTCAAGGCGGCGGGCATCTTCCCGTCGAACCAGAAGGCCTACGACCTCCCCGACGTGAAGAACGGGACGCTGCCGTACTTCAACAACGCCCCGGTCGGCCAGATCTACGCCGAGGAGGCCAAGTCCATCCCCGTGGCCGTCCTCGGTGCGAAGGACGCCACGATCAAGGACACGATCTCCCGGGAGATCAACAACATGGAGCAGCGGGGCACCGACTCCGAGGACGCCTGGAAGTCCGCCACCGAAGAGATCGACAAGGTGATCGGCTGACACCCGCCGGGGGGGGGGGGCCCCCCCCCCCCCCCCCCCCGCCCCGGGGGGGGGGGGGGCCCCCCCCCCCCGGCCGCCCGCGCGCCCCCCGGGGGGGGGGCGCCGGGGCG